>JAYVDT010000121.1:0-6551 GCA_043749265.1 Rhodanobacteraceae bacterium
AGCCGCGCGGCCGCTGCAGCACAAAGCGTCAAGGCCGGAACCGATACCAACTGTGGTGACACCTACCTCGCACTCGGTGACGCAGTAAGACAAAACCTAATCACCGAGGCCGAGATAGACACCTCCTTGAAGCGCCTTTTCACTGCCCGCTTCCAACTAGGCCTCTTCGATCCCGCACAACAAAATCCCTACGCCGCGCTCCCCTTTTCAGAGGTCGAGAGCGCAGCCCATCAGCAGTTAGCGGTCGATGCAGCCCGCCAGTCCATCGTGCTGCTAAAGAATGAAAACGCGACGCTGCCGCTCAATCCCGCCTCGCTCCACACCATCGCGGTCATCGGCCCCAACGCAGCGTCGCTCTCCGCTCTGGAGGGAAACTATAACGCCGTCCCACGCAATCCAGTCTTCCCCGTCGACGCAATCGCCTCAAAGTTTGCCAACGCCAGAATCCTTTACTCCCAAGGCGCCCCCTATGCCGAAGGCCTGGCGCTGCCCGTCCCTCGCACCATCCTGCATCCAGACGAGTCTTCATCGGCGCAAGGCCTCAAGGCTGAATACTTCCCCACAAATAACTTCGACGGCCAACCCACGAGCACACGCATCGACAAGGAAATCGACTTCGACTGGAACTCCGCCTCTCCCGTCCCCGGTCTCAACGCCTCTGCGTTCGCCGTGCGCTGGAGCGGCACCATCCAGTTGCCCGAACCGGGCAAATATGAGTTCTCCATGCTGCTCGCCCACTGCTATCCCTGCGGTGACCACGAGAGATTTGTCGTCTACTATGACGGCAAGCAAGTCTCACTGTTCGATCATCCCGCCACCAAATCTCGCTCCAGTGCCACCCCGCCATTTACGCTCAACGTCCCCGACACTCGACCCCACTCCATCCGCATCGAATACCTCCACCAGTCGCCACTCTTCGGCGGCGGCATCACCCTGCAGTGGCAGCCCAAAAGCGACATGCTCCGCAAGGAAGCCCTCCGCGTCGCGCAACAAGCCGACGCCGTCATCGCCTTCGTCGGACTCTCTCCAGAGCTTGAAGGTGAAGAGATGCCGATTGACGTAGATGGCTTCTCCGGCGGAGACCGCACCGACATCAAACTCCCCGCTGCCCAACAGCAACTGCTCGAATCCCTCAAGACCACCGGCAGACCGCTTGTCGTCGTCCTCATGAACGGCAGTGCGCTCGCCGTCAACTGGGCCGACCACAACGCCAACGCTATCCTCGAAGCCTGGTACCCAGGCCAGGCCGGCGCGCAGGCCATCGCAGAAACGCTGGACGGCACCAACAATCCCGGCGGCCGCCTCCCCATCACGTTCTACGCAGGCATCGACCAATTACCCGCCTTCGACGACTACAACATGGCCAACCGCACCTACCGGTTCTTCAAAAGCAAGTCCTTGTTCGGCTTCGGATACGGACTGAGCTACACCAGCTTCACCTACTCAAACATCAAGCTTGCATCCAGCCACGTCCAAGCCGGAGACACCCTACTCGTCGAAGCCGACCTCAAGAACACCGGCCCAATCCCCGGCGACGAAGTAGCCGAACTTTACCTGCTCCCGCCACAAACCCATGTCTCCGCAACCCGCCAACTCAGCGGCTTTCAGCGCCTCCACCTCGCACCCGGCGAGACCCGGCACCTCAAATTCATACTCGACCCACGCACCCTCTCTCAAGTCGATGAGAAAGGAACGCGCGCTGTCCGCTCCGGCGATTACGCCATCTTCCTGGGTGGTTCTCAGCCACCAGAGGGTGCGACCACACAACAGTTCTCCATCACCGGAACCCAGCAACTGCCGCGCTGACAAGAAGCCACCTCATCCCTCGCGGATCGATCGCAACGCAGAATACATCCGCCGGAATTGCGTGTACTGCGCGGCCATCACATCCGCGTTCAGCGGCGCAATCGTCGCCTTCACACGAATCGTCGCGTCACACGCCGCCTCGACGCTGCGCCACGCGCCAACACCCGTCCCCGCCAGCAGCGCGGCTCCATAGGCCCCACCTTCGTCCGCTTCCAGCAACTCAACCGACCGGCCATAAACGTCCGCCTGTATCTGCCGCCACAGCGGACCGCGTGCCCCTCCGCCACCCAGTCGAATCCGTTCCGTCGGAATTTCCAACTCTGCAAACAGCGTGAAGCTTTCCATCAGGCTGAACGCCACCCCTTCCATCACCGCGCGAACAAAATGCGCACGCACATGCGACGCCGTGATGCCAACAAAAGCAGCCCGCGCATTGGGGTCGAGGTGCGGCGTCCGCTCACCAAACAGATAGGGCGCCCACAACAATCCAAGCGAGCCCGCAGGCACCGTCGAAGCCTCATCGGATAGCTCGTCATACGAGACCGTGTGCCCCCTGACATCACCCGCGAACGTGTTGCGAAAGTACTGCAGCGAAAGCCCCGCACCATTCGTCACGCCCATTACATGCCAGCGGCCCGGAGCAGCATGGCAGAACGTATGCAACCGCCCCAACGGATCCTTCACGGGTTTGTCCGTCGCCGCAAACACCACTCCAGATGTTCCAATCGTCGCACTCACGAACCCCGGAGCAATGATCCCCATCCCAACCGCACCCGCGCCCTGATCACCCGCTCCTGCAACCACCGGCGTCCCTACCGCAAGACCAGTAGCAGCCGCGCCTGCAGCATCGATGCGCCCGCACACCTCCGGCCCTTCAAACAGACGCGGCAGCCACTTCATCGGAATCCCGCAAGCCCCCGCAACCTCTTCCGACCAGCGCCGATGCGTCACATCCAGCAAAAGCGTCCCCGAAGCCTCCTGCATGTCCATCGCAAACTCTCCCGTCAGCCGATAGCGAACATAATCCTTGGGGCAAAGCACATGCTCAATACGCCCAAAGATTTCCGGCTCATGCTGCTTCACCCAAAGCAGCTTGGTCAACGTAAAGTTCGGCAGCGCAGGATTGCAGGTCAGCTCAATCAGCCTCTCTTTCCCAATCGTCGCGTTCAGCCAGTCGCACTGTGGCTGCGTCCTCTGATCGCACCAGATCAAAGCCGGCCGCAGCACGGCGCCCTCTTCATCCAGCATGACGCAACCGTGCATCTGCCCTGTCAATCCCACGGATTGAATCGCCTTCCTATCGACCCCACCATCTTTGAACAGCCCTGCAAGCGCCTCTTTCACCGCCTTGTACCAGTCTTCCGGATTCTGTTCCGCCCAGCCCACCTGCGCCGAATCAATCGCAGGATGTGCTGCTGCACAAGAAGCCACCACCGCGCCAGCCGCATTCACCACCACCGCCCGCGAGCCGCCCGTCCCTACATCGATCCCCAGAAACATTCCACGCGCTCCAACAAAAGAATGACTGCCTGTGTCGCGATAATACCCACAACCAGTAGAACCAGTCAGTCTTCTTCATCCCCTACCGAATCCATCCCGAGTTTGCTACACTCCGGCATGCGTTCATCAAACATTGTTCTCCGGACCGCGGCCTTCCTCGCGCTCGCCGCCATCTCTGCCTCCGCCCAGACTGCCAAACATGGCATGACCGTGGAAGATCTTGCCACCTACTCCCACGTGGGTGCACCCCAGGTCTCGCCCGACGGACGATGGATCGCTTACACCGTCAGCCATGTCGACACCGCCGAGGACAAGCCCTACACCGAGCTTTGGATGGTCAGCTGGGACGGCCAGGAACACGTCCAGCTCACCTACGGCAAGGACTCCGCCTCCAGCCCTCATTGGAGCCCCGATGGACACTTCCTCGCCTTCACCTCCTCTCGCGAAGGCGCCGCAAAAGGCGCGCAGGTATGGGTGTTTGACCGCCGCGGCGGCGAAGCCCAGCAAGTGACCAATGTCAAGGAAGACCTCGGCGGCTTCCGCTGGTCCCCGGATAGCAAACAATTTCTTCTGACCCTCCAGACCAGGGAAGTACCCGAGCCCGAAAAGGGTGCCAAACCGAAACCGCCCTTACCCATCGTCATTGATCGCTTCCACTTCAAGCAGGATGTTGATGGCTATCTCTCGGACAAGAACCCGCATCTTTTCCTCTTCGACATCTCCACCAAAAAACTCACCAAATTGACCAGCGGCCCCCTCACCGGACCCAACGCATACGCCGAAGAGATGCCCGAGTGGAGCCCCGACGGCAAGCGCGTCGCTTTCGTCAGCAACCAGGCCACGCCCGATCCGGACCGCGTAGCCCACGGCGATGTCTTCGTCGTCGCCGCGACGCCCGGCTCCACCCCAACCAAGCTCACCACCTTCTCCGGCGTCAACGAAGCCCCCCTCGCATGGACACCCGACGGCACTCGCATCGTCTACCGCCAGGGCATTAGCCTCAAGTATTCCATCTACGACATGACGCAGCTCATGATCGTCCCCAGCGCCGGCGGCCCGCCTCTGCCACTCGCCCCAAAGCTTGATCAAGCCGTGGGCGCCCCTGCCGTCACCACCGACGGACGTCAGGCCATCGCTGAAGTCCAGCAGGATCGCGTTGCCTACCTCGGTCAGTTTTCGCTCGATGGCAAGGGCGAACCCAAGCGACTTACCCCTGAGCAAGGCACCGTCAGCGCTCACGATGAAGCCGCCGGACACATGGCCGTCCTCTGGACTACCGATGCCACCACGCCCGAACTCTACGCCCTCGAAGGCACCAAACTCCGCAAGCTGACCACTCACAACGACACCTGGCTCGCCGCGCTCTCCCTCGCTCCCACAGAAGATATCTCCGCAAAAACCCCCGACAACAGCGAGGTTCATGGCCTCCTCACGATGCCCCTCACCTATACCGTCGGCACCAAAGCTCCTCTCATCCTCTTCATCCACGGCGGCCCCACCGCGCAGGACGAGCACGCCTTCAGCCCCGAACGCCAGCTATTCGCCGCACACGGTTATGCTGTCCTCAACGTCAACTATCGTGGAAGCACCGGCCGCGGCCACGCCTACAGCGAAGCCATCAACGCCGACTGGGGCCACAAGGAAGTCCTTGACCTGCAAGCCGCAGTAGACGCCGCCATCGCCACCGGCAAGATCGATGCAGACCGCATGGGCATCGGCGGCTGGAGCTACGGCGGCATCCTCACCGACTATATGATCGCCAGCACCACGCGTTTCAAAGCAGCCTCCAGCGGCGCCGGAATGGGCAATCTTCTCGGCTTCTACGGCATCGACCAATATATCCTGCAATATGACAACGAACTTGGCCCCCCGTGGAAGAACCTCGATGCCTACATTAAACTCTCCTATCCCTTCCTTCACGCCGACCGCATCAAAACCCCAACGCTCTTCATGGGTGGCGACAAGGACTTTAACGTCCCCGTCCAGGGCGGTGAGCAGATGTATCAGGCCCTCAAAAGCGTAGGCACCCCCGCCGAACTCATCGTCTACCCCGACCAGTTCCACGGCTTCACCCGCCCCAGCTTCATCAAGGATCGCTACACCCGCTGGCTCGCCTGGTACGACAATTATGTCCGCGGCATTGCACCCAAACCTGAACCCACCCCAGCACCCACAAAGGCCGCTGCAGAATAATCCTGCTCACTCTTCGCAAAAAGAAACGCCGCCCAGTCGGGGCGGCGTTTCAGTTAATCAAACATCCGTAAATCAACGCGGATTGATCGCCAAACCCACGGGAGCAGAGATCCCCGCTCCCGTAAATCCACCAGCCCCCGAGAGCGCCGCGCCACTCCCGCTCAACTCCGACACGCTGGAGTTGCCGCCGTTCGTAACCCAGATATTCCCCGTCCCATCGATGCCGATCCCAGTCGGCGCATTCAATCCTCCACCACTAAACGGCGACCCCGCCAGCGCCACGCCAGCGCTATTCAGCGCGCTCACCTTGGAACTGATCTTGTCTGCAATCCACGCATTGCCATTCGCATCGATCGCCACCGCAGATGGACCACTTATCCCTCCGCCAGTAAACGGAGATCCCGCCAGCGGCGCTCCTGCAGACGTCAACACCGACACGCTATTCCCACCAGCGTTCGTCACCCAGAGATTGCCGCCCGCATCCACTACCGCCGCGGAAGGCGCATTGAAGCTGGCATTCGAGTAAGTAATCGACACCGTCCAATCCGTCGGAGCCGCCGTCAACGTCGGCTGAAACGGAGCCTTCGCCGCCACCAGGTTGAACAGCGTCGACACGTTCCGCGAAGGATTCTTCGCCATGTTCAACACCGCTCCAATAGTCTCAGTTGGTGCGGTTCCCGCGTTAGGCGTCGACGCTGTAAATAAGGTCTTGCAAGCCCCATCGCTTCCCGTCGTATTGATGCAGCTCGCAAGAATGTTCGCCATCGTATTCAATTCAGAGACCGGCACCGTCGCGCCCACGGGCAACGCGGCCCCCGGCGCAAATCCTGTGCTGATGTTGCTCAATTTGTTCACTGCTGCGAACGCATTCGCAAGGCCCGCCACGTTCGTCGCACTCGTCCCAACGTTCGTATACGAACTCATAAAGGGAGCCAGCGCATAAACGCTTGCCACCGTCGTTACCTCATTCATGTTGATAAACGTGGACGACGAAAGATTCCCGCACGAACCCAACGCCGCCATCATTGCCAGGTTGGCGTTGTTGCCCGATC
>JAYVDT010000122.1:0-1881 GCA_043749265.1 Rhodanobacteraceae bacterium
ACCATAGAGCGCGAATGAGCTAATCGACTGGATGATCTCTTCCTGGGCACTAATCCCCACTTGGTTCTTGTCCATGCCTTCGCGGAGCTTGATCTCTAATGCCCGTATCTTGTCGGCGGAGCGACGGCTACCAAGCGCACGACGCAGCTCTTCCGCCTCGCCACCTGTGAAATCCGCGATGGTCGTGGCGATGCGAAGCAACTGCTCTTGAAAGAGCGGAACGCCCAAAGTCCTGCGAAGCACCGGCTCTAAAAGAGGATGCGGATAGGTAATCTCCTGCCTGCCCTGCCGTCGCTCCATATAAGGATTCATCATCTTCCCGACGATGGGACCTGGGCGGATGATCGCAACCTGTACTACCAGGTCGTAGAACTTGTCGGGGTTGTTGCGAAGGAGCGAGGCCATATGCGCCCGCGACTCGACTTGAAACAACCCAATGGTGTCGGCCTTGCGGAGCGAGGCGTATACCTGCCGGTCGTCGTGCGGTATCTGTGCGATGTCTACCGTCTTGCCGTAGTGCTGCGGGATCAGGTTGGTGCAATCCTTCAGGACTGCCATCATACCGAGGCCCAATAGGTCTACCTTGATAAGCCCCATGTCGCTGACATCTTCCTTGTCCCACTGGATGACGTTGCGACCGGGCATACTCGCCGGTTCGATGGGGACAACTGAGGCAAGCTGGCCTTGCGCGATAATCATGCCGCCTGAATGCTGTCCCAGATGTCGCGGCAAGTCGAGCATCCGAATCGAAAGCTCAAGGTACTTGGCGATTCGAGAATGCGCGAGGTCGAATCCAGCGACACGGAATTGCTCCTGCATCGTATCGGTCGCGCCCTTCCACTCCCATGCACTGACAAGCCGGGTCAGGCGAGTCAGCGTGTTTTCATCGAAGCCCAGCGATTTGCCAACCTCGCGGGCTGCCGACTTGCCGCGATAGGTGATGACGTTGGCACACATCGCGGCTCCAAGCTGGCCGTAACGGGTGTAGACATACTGGATCGCCTTCTCACGGTCTTCTCCAGATGGAAGATCCAATTCAATGTCAGGCCATTCACCGCGCACCTCGGAGAGGAAACGCTCGAAGAGCAGTTTTATCCCTACGGAGTCAACGGCGGTGATGCCGAGTGCGTAGCAGACGACGGAGTTGGCGGCGGAGCCTCGGCCCTGGACGAGGATGCCGTTCTTGCGGCAGAACTCAACGATGTCCCACACCGTGAGGAAGTATCCAGCAAGTCCTAGCTTGGCGATGAGCGCAAGCTCCCTCGCCACTTGTTTCTCTGCGCGTTTGCGAAGGCTGGCGCTGCTCTTTGCGCCATAGCGATTGAGCACTCCCTCCATAGTCCTTTTGTAAAGAAAGCTGTCCATCGTTTCGTCCTCTCCCACCGGGTAGAGCGGAAACTGATATCCCATGTCCTTCACCTCGAACTGGAGGCGCGACGAAAGTTCGCGTGTCTCGGCGATGGCCTGGGGAAGGTCTCGAAATAGATTGGCCACCTCCTGAGCTGGCCGAAGGTGACGGTTGGCGTTGTGCTGCAAGAGCAGTCCTGCGCCATCAAGCGACGTGTGGTGCCGGATCGTCGTCAGCACATCAAGAACTTCTCGCTCGAATGCAATTGCCATGTTGACGCCGTTCGTTGCAAGAACTGGAAGGCGAAACTCCTGCGAGAGAGAGAACGCCGCATCGTTGCGAGCCTCCTGTTCGCGGATGCGATGGCGTTACAGTTCGACATACACGTTATTCGGGCCGAAGGTCTGGACGAGTGAACGGAGATCTCGCCGCACTTCGTCCATCCCGCCTCTTTCAAGCGCAGCGGCAAGCGGTCCTTCATCGCCACCGGTCAAGCAAACCAGTCCTTCACAACGCTCCCGCACTTCACGGAG
>JAYVDT010000123.1:0-1880 GCA_043749265.1 Rhodanobacteraceae bacterium
CCCTCGTTGATGATGTAGGCCCGATCCGTGACGCTCAACGTCTCACGAACATTGTGGTCCGTAATTAACACCCCAATGCCCCTTGCCTTCAACTGAAAGATAATCTCCTGCAGGTCCAGTACTGCAATCGGATCGATTCCCGAGAACGGCTCGTCCAACAAAATGAAAGCCGGTTCAATTGCAAGGCAGCGCGCAATCTCAACTCGGCGACGCTCTCCACCGCTCAACGCATAGCCCTGCGTCTTGCGCACATGCCCCAGATTCAACTGCTCCACCAGCATCTCCGTCCGCGTGCGACGAAGCTCCCAGCTCATCTGCTGCGCTTCGAGCACCGCCAGAATATTCTCTTCAACCGTGAGCTTGCGGAAGACACTCGGCTCCTGCGGAAGGTAACTGATGCCATGCCTGCGTGCCCGCAGATACATCGGTAGCCGCGTGATGTCGACATCGTCCACCAGCACTCGTCCCGCATCAGGCCGCACCAGGCCTACAATCATATAGAAAGTCGTCGTCTTGCCCGCGCCGTTTGGCCCCAGCAGTCCAACCACCTCGCCCTGCGTAATGTCCAGCGAAACTCCGCGAACAACCTCCCGCTCGTTATAAGTCTTCCCAATCGCTTCCGTCCGTAAAACCCGCATCTACTCCCTCACCCGCGTCTCGGAGCGGACGCGTCCGTGCTCATCCCCACCTGAAATCACGACGCTATCATCCCCACCGGTGAACCGCAATGACGCACCCGTTACTGTGCCGCGCGCCTCATCCACAATCATCGGCGGCGCCGCCTTCGTTCCCGTCAGCACGTAGCTCTCATCGGCTGCCGTGTAGACGATCTTCTCGCCACTGGCCCTGCGCCCCGGCTCATCAAGCTGCACATTGCCCTGCCCGATCACGCGATCCACACGACCCCCCATAAAGCCCTGTGCCACCGCGTTTGAAGCGCTCGTCGCAGCCGTCAGGAAGACCGTTGCCTCGTCCGCCCGCAGCGTTCCATCTCTCTCTTCCACGCGGACACGACCACGAAACTCAACCTGGCGCGAAGCATCTTTGTATGTCATCTCATGGCTCGTCACCCGCACGGCTCCACCCTTACCCTTGACACTCTTCGCGTTGGAGGCCTCTCCACCTGCAAGGACCGCCTGGACCAAAGCAACATCCGCACCGCGCGCCACGACTGTCCGCTTGTTGCGGTCGAAGTCCAGCACCGGCGCCTCCACCTGCGACCCACCCTGCCACATTCTCGCCATCGTTCCAGCGGCCGCCGTAAACTGCGTCACGCCCGTCGACTGATGTGCCACTGCCCGCCCCGCCAAAACGTGCATCGGCTCTGACTGCCCGTTGTTCTGCACATAGGTCACCCGAACATTACCATCCGCCGTGCCTTCGCCCGACGCGCGATTCATTTGCACCTTGTCCGCCAGCAACGTGCTGCCGCTGTCGGAAAGTTGCACCCCGCCAGTCATCGTCACGCGATCCGCATCCGCGTCATACACAGCTTCATCGCCACGAGCGTGCTCCGCCTCCTCCGCAGCCTTCCCTCCTTTCTTCACGCCTTCACGCAAAACCTCCACGCCGCCTCGCTGCGTTGCCCGCGCAAGCTTCATGAGACCCTTCGCACCCTGCGTAAAGTCCACTGCCAGCGTATCTCCCGTGCTCGTCTCTTTCAAACTCACCAGGCCCTTGCCATCCGTCGAAATCCGCTCCACCAGCGTCTTACCCGTGCCATCGAGACCCGTAAGCCAGCTCCCCCCAAACCTCCCAGTCAACACATTCGATCGAACGCTGAGTGTCGTCCCACCGGCATCGCCCGCCCTGCTATCCACCGTCTGAAACCTCGCCCCATTGCCACCGGAAGCCACGGCTCCGCGCAGAACCAGCTTCTG
>JAYVDT010000124.1:0-1878 GCA_043749265.1 Rhodanobacteraceae bacterium
AAGGGGACCTGGACGGCGTAGTCGAACTGGGCAAGGCCGGTGGTGGGGTTACCGGTGACGGGAAGGCCGGGGACCTTGCGGAAGGCGTCGATGATTTTAAGGGAGACCGGGTTGATGTCGGTGGTGGGGATCTGGGTACCAGCGGCGTAGGTCTTGCCGGTGAGGGCATTTTTGACGGGGACGACGAGGATGCCGTTGAGCTCGTTCTGGGTGGGGAGGGTGAAGACATTGAGAGGCTTGAGGACCTGGCGGAAGCCTTCGTAGTCGAGGAAGAAGAATAATTTGTCGTTTTTCTTCGAACCGAAACTGATGGGTCCGCCGAAGTTGGCGCCGTACTGGTTGCGGTTGAAGGTGGCTTTTTTGAAGGGAACGACGATGCCGGAGCTGCCAGTCTGGGTGGGCTTGAAGAATCCGGCGGCGTTGAGTGTGGTGTTGCGGATGAACTCGTAGACGGTGGCGTGGAATTTGTTGGTGCCGGAGAGGGTGGCGACGTTGATGGTGGCACCGGAGGAGCGGCCATACTCGGCTGACTCGTTGTTGGTGACGACCTGGAACTGGGCTACGGAGTCGGGTGGGACGGCGATGATCTGGTTGTCGAAGCCCTGGTTGGATTCTCCGTAGGCGTTGTTGTCGAGGCCGTCGAGGAGGAAGTTGTTGAACATGCTGCGCTCGCCGTTGATGTTGTAGGAGCCGGCGCGGGTGAGCGAGTTGATAGAGCTGGTGGTGGCGGAAGAAGGAGCCTGGCGGGAACCGGTAACGAGGCCGAGGAGGTCGGAGTAGTTGCGGGTGACGAGAGGCAGGGCCTCGGACTGGTAGTTGGTGATGGTCTGGCCGCGCTCGCTGGTCTCGGTTTCGATCTGAAGGGCGACGCTGGAGACTTCGACGGTGGCCGACGCGCTGCCTACTTTTAGACCAAGATCGATCCGCTGACGACCGCCTACGGAGACGGTGACATTTTCGGCGATGGAGTCGGAGAAGCCGGTGGCCGACGCGTCTACTTTATAAATGCCGACGTGAACGGAGGGAAATTCGTAGTCGCCGGTGCCGGTGGTGCGGGCCTGAGAGGAGATGCCGGTGGCAGTGTTGATGAGGGTGACCTGCGCGCCGGGAATGGGGGCGCCGCTGAAGTCCTTGATGGTGCCGACGAGACTACCGTTGTCGAATTGCGCGGAAGCGGACATGGCTGAAAGGCATACGGCGGCCATGGAGAGCGAGCGTAAAGATGTGCGCATTCCGTGAAGATAATCGCACAATGTTTCGCGACGGTCAAAGGATGGTTAACAGAAGATTGCAGTGGCTTACCGTTTTGACGGTGCCACGTTGTGAGGGAGCTGACGGAGAGAGATGGGGACGAAGTCGCTGGAGAGGATGTGGGCGTCCTCGATGAGGTAGAAGGTGGGGATATCGGGGTGTTGCTCTTCGACGAGGATGAGGGTGCGGAAGTCGAAGCTCTGGACGTTGGAGCGGGCCTGCATGCCGGCGCGGGTGATGGCGCCGCAGAGGGTATCGACGAAGATTTGCGGGGTGACGGTGTGATTTTCGAACATTTCGGACGGGAGGGTGGGGTCTTGTCTCCCGGGGCTGGGTGGCGGCAGGATTTTGGTTTCGAGATTGAAGCGGACGCGGTCGGCGGTGAGGGCTCGCTGGGCGGCGTACGGGTGAGATTTGCCGGGGCCGGTGCGGTAGTAGTTCGCGTAGAAACGGGTGAAGTTGAAGAGCTGCTCGACGTAAGTCGGGACCCAGGGGCTGATGAGATCTTCATGCTTTGCGAAGGCTACGGCTACAGGGGAGAGGGCGAGGTCGTTCTTTTGGTCAGGACCGAAGTGGAGTTGGTCGCAGATGTAGGTCTTCTGGGCTTCTTCTATGGAGATGTCGCGG
>JAYVDT010000125.1:0-6492 GCA_043749265.1 Rhodanobacteraceae bacterium
CGAGGCCGTCGTCGTGTCTCTGCACACGCGTCTAGGCCCGTGGTCTCACCTGCTGGACAAAGGCGCTCCGCTTCCTGGCGTCTCGCTGGAGTCGCCCTATCTCTCACTCGCTCAGGTCGCGGCCTTGCGTGCGGGCGAGCACCCTCACGCCTCAGAGCTTGCTGTCGCAGAGCTTTCGTGCGTCTTCCCACCCAACCAGACCCTTGAAGCGGCCCTGGACGCCATCTGCCAAAAATCAATCGAGGTGGTCAGAAACGGCGGACGCATTCTTCTCCTCTCCGACCGTTCAGCAAAACATGCGACAGTTGGCGAGGAAGTCCGCCTCCCTATCCCGATGGCCATGGCCACCGGTGCCGTTCATCATGCGCTTGTCTCCGCCGGTTTACGCACGTTGGCCGGCCTTGCCGTGGAAGCAGGCGACTGTCGCGACATCCATCACGCTGCCATATTGATCGGCTACGGCGCGGGCGCAGTCTGCCCATGGCTCGCACTTGAGACGGCCCGCTCACATGGTGCGCCCGAGGCAGCAAAGGCCGAAAAGAAGATGCTCAAGGCCTTCGATGTCGGCTTGGCCAAAGTCATGTCCAAGATGGGAATCTCCGTCGTCGACAGCTACCGCGGCGCCCACCTCTTCGATATCCTCGGTCTGCACTCCAGCGTTGTGGCTCGTTGCTTCTTCGGCACGCCCGCCCCGCTCTCCGGCATCGGTTTCGAGGAGCTTGAGCGTCAGCTACGCCAGGGTTGGCAGCTCGAAGCTCCCGCCCCCGCGGCAGAACTTCCCGACTATGGCTGGGTTCGTTTCCGCAAGGCCGACCTCGCCGAGCCGCACGCCTGGCAACCAGGCAACGTCAAGGCCCTGCAGACCGCCATGGGTAGCACCCGCGCCGGCATCGTCCCGGAAAATCCTACCGCGGCCTTCGCCATCTTCACCCAGGACCTCAACAATCGCGAGCCCGCAGTCCTGCGCGATCTACTCGCAATTCGCCCAGCCGGCGCCGAACTCGACCTCTCCGCCGTCGAGTCCGCCAAGAGTCTATACAAGCGTTTTGCAGCAAGCGCCATGAGTCTCGGTTCCTTGTCCCCCGAAGCCCACACCTGTATCACCATCGCGATGAATACTCTTGGTGGCCGCTCCAACACCGGCGAAGGCGGCGAAGATCCCGAGGTCTACAAGATCTCTGCTCCGGTCGCCTTACCCTTTAGTGGAAACGGGACGCAACCTTCCGGCGGAACAGCCGTAGCTGAACTGGTAGCAACAGCCCTTGAACCTCCGTTGCTGCGCAACAACCGCATCAAGCAGGTCGCCTCCGGACGCTTTGGCGTGACCGCTGAGTACCTCGCTCACGCTGACGAAATTGAGATCAAAGTAGCCCAGGGAGCTAAACCCGGCGAAGGTGGCCAGCTTCCCGGACACAAGGTTAGCGGACTCATTGCACGCCTCCGTCACGCGCAGCCCGGCGTTTCGCTCATCTCACCTCCGCCGCATCACGACATCTACTCCATAGAAGACCTCGCCCAGCTCATCTATGACCTCAAGCAGGTCAATCCGCGCGCTGCCGTAGGCGTCAAGCTCGTATCGAGCTGCGGAATCGGCACCGTCGCCGCGGGAGTCGCCAAAGCCTACGCCGACTTCATCGTCATCGCCGGGAACACCGGCGGCACCGGAGCCGCGGCCCTTTCAAGCATCAAGTACGCCGGCAACCCCTGGGAACTTGGCCTCGCCGAGGTCCAGCAGGTCCTCATGCACAATGGCATGCGCGGCCGCGTTCGCCTGCGCACCGATGGCGGCCTCGCTACTGCCCAGGACGTTCTCATCGCCGCCTTGCTGGGCGCGGACGAGTTCGCCTTCGGCACAGCAGTCCTCGTCGCCATTGGCTGCGACATGGCTCGCCAGTGCCACCTCAACACCTGCCCCACCGGGATCGCCACGCAGCGCCCGGAACTTCGCGCCAAGTTCCGCGGCAAGCCGGAGCACATCATGCGTTTCTTCGAGGAACTCGGCGCCGACCTCCGCCGCTTGCTGGCCCGTTATGGTCTTGCGTCCATTGAGGACGCAGTAGGTCGCACCGACTTGCTCGAACAGGTGCGCTTCGACGGCAGCCTTGATCTGGAGCCAATGCTCGCACGCACAGGCACCGGTCCGCGAAACTGGCAGGGATTCAAAAACACTCAGCTAGTTGAACGCCCGGCCCTCGATGAAGCCTGGACCAATCCGGCTCTCGAAGCCATTGCAGAGGGCCGCGCCTTCTCCGCGACCGCTGCCATCGCCAACTGCGACCGCGCCACTGGCTCCCGTCTCGCTGGCGGAATCTCGCTGCTACGTTCGCAGCAGGACACTCCCGTTGACGTCACCATCCATCTCGCGGGCACCGCAGGTCAGTCTTTCGGAGCCTTCGCGGTCCACGGAATGAAGCTCATCCTTGATGGTCAGGCCAACGACTTTGTCGGCAAGGGCCTCTCCGGCGGAGAACTTATCCTCCGCGCACAGGGTCGCGCTGCGCTCGATAGCGGACGTTACGTCATCCTCGGCAACGTCGCCCTCTACGGCGCAACCGCAGGTTCGCTCTTCGCCGCTGGCAGAACAGGCGAGCGCTTTGCCGTCCGCAACTCCGGTGCCGTCGCCGTCGTTGAAGGCGTGGGCGACCATGGATGCGAATACATGACCGGAGGTGCCGTCGCGGTTCTAGGCCGAGCCGGCATCAACTTCGCAGCTGGAATGACCGGTGGCATCGCCTGGGTCTACGACGAGGACGGCAGCTTCGTCCGCGAAGGCCGCTTCCACCCGGACTTCGTCGAGGTCGAACACTTTGCGGACGTGGACGACGAGGGCCGCGAAAGTCTCCGGGCGCTCATCTCCCGGCACGCCGAAAAAGCCGTAAGTTCGCTTGCACAGGCAATGCTCGCGGACTGGGACATCCGTGCCACCAGCTTCGTTCGCCTCAACCCCAAGCCACAGGTCTAACCTCGCAAACGCCAAACTTCTTGGCGCACATGGATTATTTTCTCTCTAAGGTTGGCAAATGAGCCGCCATTTATTACAGTTGCGGGACCGGAGACTTCCGGTCGTGCGAGGCTCTCATTGAAGCGAACGGCAGCCAATTCGGCAGGGGAACGTCGGGGACCCGCAGCAACGGTGTCTCCATCGACTGGCCCAGGCAACGAAAAGTACCAGCGCATCCTGGACGCCGCCGTTGAAGTCATTGCAGAAAATGGCTACTTCAACTCGCCCGTCAGTGCGATTGCAGCCCGAGCCGGCGTAGCCGATGGCACCATCTACCTCTACTTCAAAAGCAAGGACGACGTCCTCCGCACCGCCATCGACAACACCTTCGGCCGCTTCTATCACCAGGTAGAAGAGCGGTTCCAGACCATGCATGGCCCCCGTGAGCAACTGGAGTACATCGCCTGCCTGCACCTTGAAAGCGTCTCCGTCAACCGCAACATTGCCATCCTGATGCAGACCGAGATGCGCCAGAGTGCGCGCTTCATCGCCGAATTCTCACACCATCACCTGGTTCGGTACATCCAGGTTGTCCGTGAAGTCATCCGCCGTGGCCAGCAGCAGGGCATCTTCCGTCAGGATGTCTCCGATGGCGTTGTCGCCCATTGCATGTTTGGTGCCATCGACGAGCTTCTCAGCTCCGCCGTCTTCACCAACCGCGAGTACGATGCAAAAACGACATCGGCACAGGTCATCGACGTGCTGCTTAACGGCATCGGTACCGACAGGTCCTAAAGCCAGTCAGCAAAAACCAGCCAATACAAAAGAGTGGGGAGTCACCGCAAGATGAGCAAGTTTGACCTGAAAACTGTGAACGACGTGCTGATGAAGGTCTCCGGACGCGGTGATTTGCGGGCGTTCCTCTGGCAGAACGGCACTGGGGCCTGGGAGCCCATCACCTCGCAAGATTTCTACGGTCGTATCCGTGCCTTGTCCGACGCCTTCAGGAGCTGGGGAATTGTCAAAGGCGATCGTGTCGCTATTCTCAGCGAGAACCGCTGGGAATGGGCCGTTACCGACTTTGCAACCCTCTCCCTCGGCGCCGTCGACGTCCCCCTCTACTCCACGCTCACGCCCGATCAGGTCGGTTACATGTTGCGGGACTCCGGCGCCAAAATAGCCGTGCTCTCCAGCAAAGATCAATACGACAAGCTTCAGCAAGCCGGAGATCTCCCAGCTCTCGAACACGTCGTCGTCATGGATCAAGGCCACTTCGACAATGCAGACAGCTTCGCGAACTTGCTGGTCTCGGCAGCGGATAAACAGGTACGCGATCCTGCCTTCGATGCCATGGCCACCAGCGTCCAGCGAGACGACCTTGCCACCATCATCTATACCTCCGGCACTACAGGCGAGCCCAAGGGGGTTGAGCTAACCCACGGCAACCTCGCCAGCAACGTCAACGTTTCCACCGGCTCGCTCGGCTTCAGCGACCGCGATAGCTGCATCTCCTTCCTGCCTCTCTCGCACGTCACCGCCCGCCACGTGGACTACGCGCTCATGTGCCACGGCGCACGCATTGCCTACTGTCCCAGGTTCGACCAATTGCCCGCTGCCATGAAGGCGGTCAAGCCAACAATTTTCGTCGGCGTCCCACGTGTCTACGAGAAGATCCGCCAGGCCGTCGAAGCCAAATCCGCTCACTCGCCTGTAAAGTCCAGACTTCTCCAGTGGGCGTTACGCACGGGCAAGTCGAACCGCCAAGCAACATTGGAAGGGCGCCAACCCGGCGGCCTCTCCTGGAGTCTCGCTAACAAGCTCGTCTACGGCAAGATTCGCGAAGCATTCGGCGGTTGCGTCGCCAACTTCATCTCCGGAGGAGCCCCCCTTGGCATGGATACGGCAGGCTGGTTCGCCGATGCCGGCATCCGAATATTTGAAGGCTACGGCCTTACCGAAACCTCGCCCGTCATCGGCATCAACAGTCCGGTTGCACATCGCATCGGCACCGTAGGCAAACCGCTCGAGAACGTCCAGGTCCGCTTCGCACCAGATGGCGAACTTGAAGTCAAAGGCCCCTCCATCTTCAAGGGATATTGGAATAAGGAGAAAGAAACAGCCGAGGCGTTCACTGAAGACGGCTGGTTCAAGACCGGTGACATCGGTAATCTCGATGCCGATGGCTATCTTTCCATCACCGACCGCAAAAAAGAACTTCTCAAGACCAGCGGCGGCAAGCTGATCGCTCCGCAACCTATTGAAAACAAGCTCAAGGCAAACACTCTCGTCGCTCAAGCAGCTTTAGTTGGTGATAGACACAAGTTCGCATGCGTCCTGATCTCACCAAATTTTGATGCCCTCCGCCATTGGGCAAAATCACAGGGAATCACAACGACCGAACACGCGGCACTCGCCCAAGACCCAAAAGTCATCGCAGAGTATCAACGTATCGTGGACGAGGTAAATAAGGGTCTGGCCCACTTCGAAACAATGAAGCGTGTATCCGTCGTGCCCGAAGAGTGGTCCGTCGAAACCGGTGAACTGACCCCTAGTATGAAGATGAAGCGAAGAATCGTCGAAAAGCAATATGCCGCCCAGATAACGACCTTCTATGCGGACGAGGCAAGTTCCAAAGGTTGATACGGCTCTCGCCGGCCCGGACATTGTCCAGAACATACTGGAGAAGAAAAGCTTTATCGTGGAACGCGTCGAGTAACCGAGCATCCAACTTTGCATGAGGAAGCTGGAACTCGCAAAAAAGACAAGCAACAAGTACGAGGCACCCATGCCAACGCAGGTTGGCGGACCTGCATTGATCCTCAAAATACTTCCGCTCTATCTTCAAAATCGTGAAGAGCGAATCCCCCTTGTGGCGCCAGGCCCCTTCCTCACAGATGCTTCCACCTACGACAACCGACCCTCATCCGGCCTTCGTATCACCTGGTTTGGCCATTCCTCGCTCCTCATCGAACTTGACGGCGTCACCCTACTCTTCGATCCCGTATGGGACGAGCGGGCTGGTCCTGTCCAATGGGTCGGACCCCGGCGTTTCTTCGCGCCCACCCTGGACCTTGCCCACCTTCCCCCTATCGATGCCGTCGTCATCTCCCACGATCACTACGACCATCTAGGCAAAAGCACGACCACACGCCTCGCGCAGCTTTACCCCGACATCCGGTGGATCGCCCCCGTCGGCGTCGCCCGAATCCTTCACCGCTTCGGCGTCAAGAATGGAAACGTCACAGAACTTGACTGGACCCAGAGCACCGTCGTCACGAACAGGGAATCCGCCTCAGAAGCTACCCTCACCGCTGTCCCCACCCGCCACTTTTCTGGCCGCTCGCTCTTTGATCGTAACCAGACCCTCTGGGCCGCGTTCGTTCTGCAGGGGAGCGTTCACAAGCTCTTCTGTGGCGCGGATTCCGGCTTCTGGGATGGCTTTGCCGCCATCGGCAAGGAATATGGCCCATTCGACCTCACCCTCCTCGAAATTGGAGCCTTCAACGAGCTTTGGAAAGACATCCACCTCGGCCCCGATGGCGCGCTCAAAG
>JAYVDT010000126.1:0-1861 GCA_043749265.1 Rhodanobacteraceae bacterium
ATTCGCCTTGACACCCGATTTAGGCGAATCTAGTATTTCGCCAGAAAGTTCAGATGGCTTTGCCTCCGTCGGAACTATTCTCCCTAAACAAGAGGTCGCCCCGTTGCCGGGCGGCCTCTTCGTCGTCCGGCGTGCGTTCTGGACGCTCGCCGATGCTCGCCAGAGCTTCGCGAAGGAGGTTCCCGGAGACTGACCATAAGCTTGAGGACGAGGTGATTGGATTCGTCATGGGCCTGGGAGCCGTGGGGTTTGGAACTGGAAGAGCGAAGGACACACGGGATACGAAAGAGTAAGACCTTTCGGTAGTACGAGCGACCTTGGGAGCGAAGATTCGCGCGGTGGCTGACAAGGTGGCTGACGCTGATGAAGAGAAGGTCGACACCCGGTGTATCCAGGCGATCGATCCGGGGTAACCTGCAGAGCGTAATCGTGGCGTAGAGCTGGGATCGACAACGGCGGACGACAGCATCGCGATTAGGGCGAGCGTGCAACACATGAGCGTGCTGCACAATCAATCCGTCCCCGGGCATGGAATTCCGATTGGGTCCGAGGTTCTGCGCCAGGCTTACCTCTAGATAGACGGGTTGACGGAAGAGCATACGACGAGCGGGATGCGCATCAAGAGCAACGTGACATGAGTTTGCCTGGCGCACGATCTGATGTGCTGGAACATCTGCATGCGTGGTGTGGCGAACCCGACTGCCAACTCTCCGTGCCGCACGAACCAGACGACGAAAAAGTTTGTCGACGCCAGGTATCTGGGCCCGGCGATTCCGGACCATAAGAAGATCAAATTGGAGAACATTATAGCGAGACGCGGTGGAATGGGCTGATTGCGAGGCTGGATGAGGAGCAGCGCACGCAGATCGTGCTGAGGCATGTGGTGGCGATGGGCATCACGGAGACGCAGACGCACAAGGTCTTTACGGATGCCGTTACCGTCGCGCCGGGATCGACTTCTCGTTCAAGGGCAAGAGCATCTGCGTGTTGGAACTGGGCAAGGATGCGATAGCGGGGGGACAACAACATGACGACTGCATGCAAGAATGCGATTATGCCGAAGCAAGAGGTGTTGGGAGCCGCAGAAGCAGCCATCTGCTGCCTACAGTTGTGCCTACGGAGATAGACCAGTAGAATGGCGGTGTAGGCCGATGTAGCTCAGTTGGTAGAGCAACTGATTCGTAATCAGTAGGTCAGCGGTTCAACTCCGCTCATCGGCTCCATTTTCCTTCCCGCTGGACCCTTCATAAACTCAATGACTGCCTGTAGTTGCGGGCAGCATACAAAAAATTATGCTGCGCGCGGACGGAAACACGTATTTGTGATTTGTATCAGTTTGTATCGGTGGACGTCAGGTGGCACGTCACACTTAGATGGGTATTCCTTACAACGCATTCCTGAGGCTTTTCGCCACACCGCAACTGCTGCTTCTTCGGTGGTCGCTTCCTCGACTGTAGGCGGTCGATGGCGAGTAGAGATGAGGGCTGAGGATTTCGAATGGCTTGTAGGCCGGATGTCGTCGTTCGGAACAAGGATCAGTGAGTCGATACTCGGCCCGTTTACATGAAACGCTTCAGCAATCTGCTGTTCGTCTGACTTACGGCAGTAGCGACCACACATAACGATCGCCTCCAATCCTCAAAGTGCATTGCAGGCATGGCACGAAAGACAGTGATGGGCGAAAGCATCCCATTCCGCGATCCCGGCAAATGGGCTCTGTTGCATAAACTAGCCTGGCGTAGTCTGGGTTGGTTCCGGAGGAGCCCTGTTCATGTTCAAGCGCCGTCGTTTTCCTGTTGAGATCATCCTGGTATGCGTTCGGTGGTATTGCAAATAGGGGATTTCCTATCGTGATTTGGCG
>JAYVDT010000127.1:0-1860 GCA_043749265.1 Rhodanobacteraceae bacterium
TGTCCGGCCGTCCCTGAAAACGTAATGATCCGGTTGCTCCTGGCAACGCTGTTCACCGTAAAGCCCTGGTCCTGCAGCCATGCCGTCACCTTCGCCACATCCGCTGGCGCCGGCCCAAAATACTGGCCAAACGTCTCTGGCGTCAGCCACTTGTGATAATTCGGCGAAGTCTTATCCTGTTGCTCATCCCCCAGCGACCGCAGCGCCGCAATCTGCGCCTCCGATGAATTCAGCACCAGCTTCATCTCCGACATCGCCGACGATGAATCAACGTGGTTCTTCACTGCAGCCCCATCCACCGCCGCCGGATGCGTCCCCGCAATCCGCGTCGTCACTGCGGCGTCAACGCGATCCGTCACCCGCGCGACCGGCCGCACACTCGTGATCGCCACCTGCGACCAGCCGGGAACAGCAGTTATTGCAACACACATCAAAACAGCCAGACGAGATCCAAGCAGGAGCATAACAATACCATCGGGCTGCTGAAGGCCTGCTCTCAACGCACAAAATTAGTTGCACGCAGAAAGATTCTCCGGCTGCCATCGGCTTTCTATTTAGTCAAGTGCCCAATTGTGGTATTGCTCCTCTACTTTGTCAATACGGGATTAGCACCCGACTCCAAGAAAATATTTCCTAATTTGGCACCCCCCACCTATTGCCCCATTCATTACTGAAAGCTCCCCCCGCACTACGAGTAACATTCTTCGCATGCGTCTCCTGGTGGCCTACCTCTTCTTCATCGCATGTGCCTTCGCCCCCGCGCAGACCACCCCCGCCGCCGACCCCCTTACCGCCGAACTCGAAGCCATCGCCGCCGCCCACCACGGCAACGTCGCCCTCTTCGCAGAGAATCTCCAGACCCACCAAACCGTGGCCCTCTCACCCGACACTCCCGTCCAGACCGCCTCCGTCATCAAGCTAGCCATCCTCTACGAAGCCCTCCAGCAGATCCGCGACAACAAGGTCCACTTCAACGACCCCATCACCCTCACCAAAACCGACCAGGTCCTCGGCTCCGGAATCCTGCACTTTTTCGACGCCCCGCTCCCCCTCACCTTTAAAGATGTCCTCACCATGATGATCATCATGAGCGACAACGCCGCCACTAACCTCGCCATCGATCACCTCGGCCTCGAATCAATCAACGCTCGCATCAACTCCCTCGGCCTCAAAGACACTTACCTTTACAAGAAAATCTTCACCCCCGCCACCGCTCCCATGCCCGCCGACCAGAAGCGCTTCGGCCTCGGCAAAACCACGCCCCGCGAAATCTCCCTCGTCATGGACAAGCTCGTCTCCTGCGACCTCGGCTCCCCCTCCCGCCCCGGCGACGCCATCCTCTGCGCCGTCGCCCTCAAGATGCTCCAGAACCAGTTTTACCGATCCTCCATTCCCCGCTATCTCGAGCGTCTCCCCGGTGCCGCTGAAGGCTCGATCGCCAACAAAACCGGAGCACTGGACACCGTCCGCAACGACGTCGCTGCCATCTCCACAAAGAATGGCCTCGTCATTCTCTCCGTCTTCACATGGGACAACGCCGACCGCTCCTGGGGCTCCGATCACGAAGCCGAACTCACTATCGCCAAACTCGCCCGAGCCATCATCGCGTCATGGTCGCCGCAAGGCCTCGCACCGTGGCCAACACCGCCCGCAACCGCTAAAACCCATTGACTTTTTCATGCTCAGCGATTTGTATTGACCTTTAATGCCGTCCTGCACCTGCCACAAGACATTCAAAAAAAACATGCCGCTTCGCCTGACAATACGACCAGTCCCATCTTGACCACCTACAACGACGGCACTGTCATGCTCCGTCTTCAAATCCCGCATCTCTGCACGGCTATCAAGGAGAACCTTCCC
>JAYVDT010000128.1:0-1856 GCA_043749265.1 Rhodanobacteraceae bacterium
GAAAAGCATACCCCGTGGGGGTATAGGCCTCTTTTTTCGAGTGGGATACTTTTGGGATACCTGCCGAAATCTATTACGGGGCTTTTGGGGGTCTAAACCCACCCTCCAAACCTCGCCGTGACACGCCAACCGACACGAAAAGACACACAAAAAGTCTCCGGGGCCGGTTTTTTGTTGAACAGGAGAGCACCCCTTGCTCCCTGGCAATCATCCAAAATGGGTGATATGGAATATTAACTATCAATCATCATTAGAATAATCTAAGCGTTGAGGGACACCCAAGATGGCTCAGGCAAATCAGCTCCGTCAGACCCTTCCCGAGGTGATCGTGGGAAGCAGCACCGAGGTCAGCGAACGGCTCCACCTATCCGCTTTCCCCCGCGCCCTGGCCGTCACGTTTTCGGACGACAGCCAGCAGCTCGTCTTCGAGGGAGTCTTCCGTCAGGTGACCGCCTTCCTTCCCCATCTCATCCGCCAGCGCCAGACCGACACCCTCGAAAAGATCGTAGGAGCGTTGCTCCCAAACATCGCCATCTCAGACGCTGCCCTCGCCGAGGCGCGAATGATGGTCGATGCCAAATCTACCATTCTACGGAGCGGCGACTTCCTGTCTGCTGGCAAGATCGCCGAGATGGCTGGCTACAGCTCCAAGAATCCCAGCGCCCAACCGAACAAGTGGAAGCGCGATGGAGCCATCTTCGCCTTCCAGCACAAGGGCATCGACTACTTCCCCCGCTACGCCCTCGACCCGGTAGAGAGCTACCGCCCCTACAAAGCCCTCGCTGATGTCTTGAAGATCTTCGGCGAGACGAAGAGCGGCTGGGGAGCCGCCTTCTGGTTTGCCGGCCTCAACAGTTTTCTCGACGACCAGCGCCCGCAGGACTTGTTGGCGACACGACACGACCTCGTAATTGCAGCAGCGCGGGATGAGGTTGACGGAGTCCAGCATGGCTAAGTCGGCGGTCGGGCTTCCGCCTCCGCCGAAACGCCTTGACCCAACTCTGGTGACTTGGGGTGCCGGTCTTGAGTTCCATCGAGTACACGACCTCGCCTTCGGCGGCAACGAGTTCAACACCAGCACCAAGGGCAATGCCCGATTCAGTCCAATCACCGACGATGCTGGTGCCCTCATCCCAACGCTCTACGCCGGTACGACCTTCGACTGTGCTCTCATGGAGACAATCTTCCACGATGTCCCCTTCAAGGCCGGATTCAAGCCATTCTCCAAACCTAAAATGGACGGCAAGTTCGCAGCATCCTGCTCCCCACAGCAGATTTTCACCTCATCGACCTCAGCACTGTTGCGCTTCACAAACTGGGCGTCAAGCGCACCGAGTTGATCGACACCACCAAGGCTCACTACCGCGCAACGCGCCGTTGGGCGCAAGCACTCTACACCCAGTTCCCGGACGCCCAAGGACTCCGCTGGACCTCACGGCAGGACGACCAAGCACACGCGGTCATGCTCTTTGGCACTCGCATAAGCCCCTCCGATGTCGGGTGGCATAGCTTATCGGAACCTCTGCTCCTGGACGGACACGCAAGCCCCTCGGTTATCGACCCTGCAACTCGCATCGGCGTGACGCTCGTCGATTGAGATTAGCGATTCCCGTTTAGCATGCCATACCGAGTCTGTTCTCCGCTTGAAGGTCGATTACTTCCCCCAAGCCGACTTATCATTACCTTTGCCAGCCTTGAAAGCACAGTGAGGAAAGCGATGGCCAACAGCCAACCAGTGACATGTCAGATTCGATACACGCTCAATATTGCTCGGCTTGACGCGTTTGAAACCTACGCACGCACTTGGATATCGCTCATCGAACGGTACGGCGGTACCCATTATGGATATTTCATCC
>JAYVDT010000129.1:0-1856 GCA_043749265.1 Rhodanobacteraceae bacterium
CCGGAACCAGCACTGGCGGCACGTTGAACAAGGCTCCCGGACGCGTGGGCGATTCATCCCTCATCGGCTGCGGCTGCTATGCGGATAACCTCTCCGCCGCAGTCTCGCTCACAGGCTGGGGCGAGCCCATCATGAAGCTCGTCCTTGGTAAGTGGGCCGTAGACAGAGTAGCCGCCGGATACTCCCCGCAGAAGGCAGCATCCTCAGCCATCGCCTACCTCTTCGACCGTCTAGGCGGGCACGGCGGAGTGATCCTGCTCGGCCCCGATGGCGAGATCGGCATAGCCCACAACACCCCCCGAATGGCCTGGGGCCTCGCTACTGCAAAAGAGAAATCGCTGGGCGTGACGCGAAATGAGCAACCTCCACGTTCACTAAAACAGAAACGGGGATAAGAGAGCTTGTGCTCTCTTATCCCCGTTTCCTTTTGCTTCGTCCCTTGGTTGCTTAGAACGTAACCTTACCCACAAGCTGCAGTTGCCGCGACGAGCCGGAGTCCGCCACCGGGAACCGGGTTGCGGATATCTGGCCGAACGAGGCGTTGGCAACGCTAGCCGTCGGATTCCCAAAGCTGGCATGGTTGGCCACGTCGAACGCGTCGAGACGAAGCTGGAAGTTGACCCGCTCCGTGATCTTCGTGTTCTTCTCAAGCGAAACATCCAGGTTGGAGAAGCGTGGCCCCGTGATTGAGTTGCGCCGAACATTGCCGAAGCCGCCTGGCGTGAACGTTCCGGCAGGCGAGGTCGAACCCGCATTCTGGAAGACGCAACCCGCAACCACAGCACCGCCCTGGTTGCATACTGGAGCGATGAAGTAATTCACATTGCCGTTGGCGTTATTCGAAAAGCGGGAGGCGACCGGGCCAAGCTGGTTGGGATGAATCAGGCCCGAAACGCCGGTGTAGGTCGACGTCGTGGTGATGTTGATAGGATTGCCCGTCTGCCACTGTTCGATGCCCGAGAGACGGAACCCACCAAAGATGCGATCGTTGCCCCTGTGGCTGATGACCGGAACGTCCCATACCGCGTTGGCCGCAATGCGGTCGCGAACGTCATAGTCGGACAAGCCATAGTTGCTTTGAGGATTGTTGGAATCCTGCAACACATAGCCGCCCTGCGAGCCAAGCGAGTTCAGGTCCATCGACTTGCTCCAGCTATATGTCACCAGAAACTGCAGACCATGCGAAAGACCCTTCGTCGCCGTAACCCACAGGCCGTTGTAATTGGAGTGCGAAATCGAGTCGACTTCGGCAATGTTTGCGGCAGCAAGTGACGTGTTGGGCTTGTAGGCGCTGGAGGCGGAGATCGCCTGGAAAGGACGCGAAGCATTCGTGCCATTGGACGGTTGGTTCGCGTTGACGCGAACGCGGAGATGTTTGCCTTGCGAGCCGAAGTAGCCCATTGTCAGCACGACACTCTGCGGAAGCTGTTGCTGGATGTTGAAGTTGTAGGTTTCGGTGTACGCGTTGGAAAAGTTGGGACGGATGGCCGCGATCGCGATGCTGTTGCCGGCGGCCGCAGCGTAGATAGTCTTAACAGAGATCGGCGTGAGCGAAGAGCTGTAAGACACACCGGTCGCAAAGGGCGGGTTACCTGCAAGTCCGGTCACCGCGTTTGAAGTGGGCTGGTCCGCCATGATGCCGTAGCCGCTGCGAACGATCGTCTTGCCATCCTTGTAAGGATCCCACGTGAAGCCCACACGTGGCTCATAGTTATAGTTCTGGTCGTACGGCTTGTGAACCCGCACAAGCGAAGCTGTCCCGGGGTCGAAGTTGATGAAGCGGTCTGCACCCTCGGTCGGCGTGCCGTTCCACTCAAAACGCAGCCCAAGTTCCAGGGTAATGTTGCTGGCCAGCT
>JAYVDT010000130.1:0-6448 GCA_043749265.1 Rhodanobacteraceae bacterium
GAGGAGCAGCACCGTCCATTCCGGCTTCGCTCGGAGTCGGTGGGACATACGTTAGTCCCTTCCCCTGATTCTGAAACGTAAGAGACTTCACCTGGTCCAGGCTGGTGCCACTCAGCGTTGCCAATTGATCTCCTGCATGCACACGCAGCGACTCAATCTTCGCCGGCTCTGAGAACGTCTTGGTCCCCAACTGATCCGGCTCTTTCATCCCAAACTGCTGAATCGCGACCCGAATGGACCCTGGTGTCGCAGTATGTTGCAGATTGAGCATCAGGTCCACCGGACGAACTGGAGGAATACCCGTTGCGGCAATTTGCGCCTTTGCATTCGCAGGAGGTACAACGTCCGGACTATCTAATTTCCAGTCAACCTTCGTATCCCCGGGCTCCAGCGAGATCGACTGAATACATGCTGTGCCGGTAGACAAAAGCTGCAGATGATTCGGTTGCCCCGCAATTAGATTGGCAGGGGTATCGGCTGTTGTGACGATGCGCCACCCAACGCCTGGAACCTGCTGCAAGGGAAGGGTCGGCCCCGTAAACTTGTCGAAGCCCCACATCCCGCTAATCGTCCCGGTAATCGGCTGTCCGGGGATCATCTGGGCTGTCGGGGTGGTGGCCGTAACTTTGGGAGCATTTAACCCAGACGCCTTCACTGCCGGAGCTCCACCATGCGGCAGTTCATGCCGCTCGGTCGTTCCCTCTGCAACGATCAGCCCGCCCTGAAACGCGTCCGCAGCCAGCACAAGATCATTCGCCGCAGTCCCCTTCGGCAGATTCAGGTGTAACACCATGTCATGCGCATAAGCGGTTGAAAACACTAGCGGAGCTCCGTTGATCGGAAGCACCATCCGCGGATCCAGCAGACACGAGATATGGTTTGGTTCAGCCGGCCGCAACGGTGGCAACACAGCCTCAGTCACTGGCGGAAGTCCAATCACAATCACAGACTTCGGGTTATGAAATGACGGGGCCGTATTCAGTCGCAGGTTCAGCGACTCCGGCGACTGCGCGGAATCAGGAAATGCAATTGCAGGGATGTATTGATACTGGGCAGTATGAATCCCATTCATCAATCGTGCCAGGTCAACCAGCGCCCCCACATAAGCGGAATAATTCCCCCCAGCCATAAGTCGCGTGTTGGATGCCGCATTGATAAAGTCCGAGCTGTTACCCGAAGCCAGCGTAGCCACAATCGTCTGCGAGTGTCCATCGTCCAGCAGCGTTTGCGTGCCCGTCTGGGTCAGGCAGTTGTACTGCTGATCCAGCGGACGCTTGAAGCATTCAGGATTTGGCCTCAGATTTAGAGTTCTCGCCAACAGATTCGAATGGTCCAGCAGCGCCCCGGGATCAGACGGCGGAACCATCTTCATCGACGCAAGATACTTCTCAATACGTGCCTGCTCGAACCCCGCCTCTGTTAGGTCCTGAGATGCGCGCACAAAGATGCCCGGACGACCCTTTACTGCTGACCGTAACGTTCCGTAGTCGCCACCTGTCTCAGGTGCCAGAAACAGGACAGCCTGCTGGGCGTCCGCAGGCACTGTGACCGTAACGCCTTCTTCGCGACCCTTCTTACTCCAGGTTTCAATCCTTGTGAACCATTCGTCGGGCGGTGGATTTGTCGTCCCGCGCAGGAACGCAGCGATCAGCAGGTAGTGAACCGATTGCGTGGGAGGCAAGTCCGGATGCAGCCAGATCTGGTCCCCGGGCAGCAGATTCGGTACTTTGGAAATGGGAAGCGTTACGTCACCGCGCGTCACGCGTATGTCGATCTTTGGACCAATTAGATCGAACCGTGCCTGCGCCTGAAGACTAAAAGGCGCTATCAGCAGGGAAACAGCAATACAGCGATGCAGAGAACCCATAATGTCAGTTTAGACGGTTTGCGAAACTAAATCTCGAATATCGGCCCGTTAAGACCCTTGGATCAACCGTTCGCTAACGGCGCCGCCGCTGCAAGACGAGCCTCGATGTGCGCTCGGTCCCGAGTCGACTCGCGATCGCTGGCCACCACGCCGTCGCGAATCGTAATAACGCGATGCGCATACTCCGCGATATCCGGCTCGTGCGTCACCAGCACGATCGTGTTGCCTTGCAAATGCAAATCGTCGAATAGCCCCATAATCTCATCACCGGTGCGCGAGTCTAGGTTACCCGTCGGCTCGTCCGCAAGGATGATGCTCGGCCGGTTTACGAGTGCCCGCGCAATTGCAACACGTTGCCGCTGCCCGCCGGAAAGTTCATTGGGCTTGTGCATCATGCGCGAGCCCAGATTTACAGATTCCAACACCGCCTTCGCACGGGCAATGCGCTCTGCCGCCGGGGTACCGTTATAGATGAGGGGAAGCTCCACATTATGCAGGGAGGTCGCACGTGACAGCAGGTTGAATGTCTGAAATACGAAGCCGATCTCCTTGTTGCGGATGCGGGCCAATTCGTCGTCGTTCAACTCGGAAACGTCGTGACCATTCAGCCAGTACTTGCCCTGAGACGGAGAATCCAGGCAGCCAATCAGATTCATCAGCGTCGACTTGCCCGAACCCGAGGGGCCCATGATAGCGACGTATTCGTTGTGCTTGATGCGCAGGTTGATCCCACGCAGTGCGTGGACTTTCTGGTCACCCATCTCATACGTCTTCCACAGGTTGCTAGTAACGATAACTTCGCCATCGTGTGGGCCATCTGCATTGACGAGAGTGGAGTCGAGTTCTGTGAGAGCCATTGGGATACCTGATGCCTTAGAAGGTTAGAAAATCATGGGAAGCCTACGACTTGGGAGCTTCGACATTCGACACGCTGTTATCTGCTTTGACGGCCGTACCACTTTTCAGGGTGCGGAGAACGCGATACAGCCCCGTCACAATAGTCTGGCCGGGAGAAATGCCGGAGAGCACCTCAATATCTGTAGCTCCGGTTATACCCGTGGTTATCGGGATGAAAAGCGCACGTTCCTTCTTGTG
Organism: Rhodanobacteraceae bacterium; assembly: GCA_043749265.1. Classification (GTDB taxonomy): domain Bacteria; phylum Acidobacteriota; class Terriglobia; order Terriglobales; family Acidobacteriaceae; genus Edaphobacter. The sequence continues at coordinate 2,963 of JAYVDT010000130.1, forward strand.
ATCCGTTTTTAGAACGTAGACACCCTGGACCAGCACCGGCTTGGTCTTGGAAGACGCAGCGCTCGCGGTGGATACTGCGGACTTTGAACTTGGCTTGTCGGCATTTGCGGCAAGCTGCTGCTCTGCGATCGGGTCGCGTTGCACCAACGCCTGAATCGGAATCACCACTGCATCGCTACGGCGCGCGGTTGTAACCTTTGCCGTCGCGGACAAGCCCGGGCGCAACGCCTCATTGGACTGGCCGTCAATGTTATCCAGCGTGATGACGACTTTGAAATCCTTTGCCTCTTCCGTGCCCGTCGTGCTCTGGCTGGTAGCCACACCCGTTGTGCGCAACAGCGCCTGATCGCCCACCTCGGTCACATGACCCTTGAAGATCCTGCCGGGCAGGGCATCGACGGTCACATCTGCAGTCTGGCCCAGTCGCACATTTACGATGTCGGTCTCATCAACCTTGACCTCTGCCGTGATAACGCTCATATCGGCAAGCGTCATCAATGTGGAGCCTTGTGCGTTCTGAATACCGGTAACCATCGTCTCGCCCTCGCGCACCGGGACGTTCGTCACCAGGCCGTCGAACGGAGCGCGTGCGATCGTCTTGTCCAGCGCATCAAAGTTCGAGCGCTGACTGGCTACGGCCTGATTGACACGAGCCCTTTGCGACTCCGTCTGAGCTTTTGCCTGCGCAGACGCTGCCTGGCGCTGTGCCAACGCCGCCGTAGCACTGTCGAAAGTTGCGCGCTTCGCGTCAAAGTCCTGCTTGGCGATCAACTTGTCGTTATAAAGGGCCTTGGCACGATCAAAGTCGAGCTTTCGCTGCTCCAGGTCGGCCTTGGCTGCGGCGATGTTCGCCTGCGCTGTCTGTTCCGCTGCCAGGAATGAGTTGACGTCTGTACGCGAAGACGCTATGGTGGCCTGCTGAGCCGCAACGGTCGCACTCGGCTGGACGTTCTCGAGTTTTGCCAGTACCGTGCCCGCCTTTACATGGTCGCCTTCTTTAACGTTTAGCTTGATGATGCGGCCAAATGCAGTTGCGCCGATGTTGACGTAGGTCTTCGGCTTGATCTGCCCGGTCCCGCTCACCACGGAGACCAGATCCTGACGGCCGGTTACTGCGGTCGTCACTTTGATGACATTTGCCTGGCCACGATAAATCGTAAGGGCAGTCACTCCTCCAATGGCCAGCAGGATCACAACAACAATGATAATTTTCTTCGGATTCATCGTTTATCTCAAGCCCTTGGTCTAACGGTGGGATTACTTGCGTGTCTGCAAATTCAGAGAGGCTCCGCTCTGTATACGCAGATCTGTCTCGGAGGGTTCCATAAAACAAACTTATTTGCTCATCTATCTTCGGTCGAAGCAGTGATGTTTCAATTCAATGCGGGTCAAAGAAGCATTGCTCTACAAAATGTGCGGTGCAGAACGCACTCAATTGGCTGATTTGCTATTTCCAAAACCATACTAGCAGCCGTCGTAATGCTGGGGAGGCTTTGAATGTTGCCTCCTCTCGGCCTACAATTTCAACTATCATCCACCGTAGGGGTTTCGTTCATGAATGCTCACCGTAGTCTCCGTCGTTCCCGCAGTCTTGGCATCGCTGCCCTGTCCCTGGCTCTGGCTTGGGGAGGCGCTACCGGCGTTACGGTGCTGGCTCAGAGTTCAAGTCCGGACGGCGTAAAGCGCGCCCCTATCACGAACGATAAACCCGACCCGACCAAGCGCGAGCTCTCTGATGCTCAGAAGTTTGAGAGCCAGAAAGCCATGCGCCGCGAACTCAAGGGCTCCTATAAGACCTGGGTTGACCAGGATGTGCACTGGATTATCACCGACGAAGAGATGCAGGCATTCAAGCACCTCTCGAACGATGAGGAGCGCGACCAGTTCATCGAGAACTTCTGGCTTCGCCGCAACCCCAACCCTGATTCGCCAGAGAATGAGTTCCGCGAAGAACACTACGCCCGTATCGCCTACGCAAATGAGCATTTTGCAGCGGGCAAATCAGGTTGGCGTACGGATCGAGGGCACATTTACATCGCATACGGCAAGGCGGATTCGATTGATTCCCACCCCAGCGGCGGTAACTATGACCGTCCCATGGATGAGGGCGGCGGCAATACCTCCACCTTCCCGTTTGAGATCTGGCACTACCGCTATCTGGAAGGCATCGGCGATAACATCGACATCGAGTTCGTCGACACCTGCATGTGCGGCGACTATCACATGACACTCGACCGTTCCGAGAAGGACGCGCTGAAGAACGTGGCCGGCGCCGGCCAGACCATGATGGAGTCGATGGGACAATCCAAGAAGGCGGACCGATTCTCTGGTGGTGGACTTGAGCAGTTGGGTAAAGGACCGGGTTCGGAGCAGAATCAGGCCAAGCAGTTTGACCGTCTGGACCGCTTCGCCAAGTTGCAGGCGCCGCCCGTTATCAAATTCAAGGATCTCGAGAGCTACATGGCCAAGTCTAAGATATTGACTGGGCCTCCGTTCCTGTTTGACGTCCGCACCGATTATGTGAAAATTACCAATGACACGGTCCTGGTGCCGCTCACACTTCAGATTCACAACAAAGACATCACCTTCAACACGAAGGACAACGTGTCGATGGGTACTGTCAATATTCTTGGACGTGTTTCGTCACTGACCGGCCGACCCATCCAGACCTTTGAAGACACTGTCTCGGTGCAGGTGCCGAGCGAGTTCCTGGCCAGGACCCAGACCCAGCAGTCAGTTTATTGGAAGTCGCTGCCCCTGCGGCCAGGCCTGTACAAGGTCGATATCGTCATCAAGGACGTGAATAACGCGGACCACATCGGCACTTGGCGGCGTAGCGTGAACGTTCCCAAATACGATGACGATCAGCTCGCACACTCCTCACTAATCCTTGCAGACCAGATGTATCGGGTTCCATCAAAGGATATTGGCGCGGGTAATTTTGTAATAGGAAATACGCATGTGCGTCCACGCGTATCGGGTGGTATTGCTGTACCGGTTACCTTTCACCGGAAAGACAATCTCAATTTCTGGATGCAGGTTTACAATCTGGGTATTGGTGAGAACAAGCAGAATAGCGCGACAATCCAATATGTGATTACCGATTTGGCGACAAATCACGCGGTACTCGATACCTCGGAGTTGACGAGTAAACTAAACCCGAATGCAGATCAGGTTACCCTTGAGAAGAGCCTGCCACTGGCAAGTCTGCAGCCTGGAAAGTACACGGTGAGCATTAAAGTGAACGACGGCGTCAAGAAGCAGCAGATCGCGGAATCCGCCCCATTCACAGTTGACTAGAGCTTTAAACTAGCGCACCAAGTTTGTAGAGTCGGGAAAGACCGGCCGATAAAGCAGTAGGCGGCCCTCGCACAAGGCTAGCGGCACGAACACGCGGAAGCAAGGCGATGGACGAAACGCGGGCGAGGTCTGTTCTTTCAGGAGCAAGGCCGTCGACGCACAGAGGAATGCTGTGCAACTGAGTCA
>JAYVDT010000131.1:0-1854 GCA_043749265.1 Rhodanobacteraceae bacterium
GCCGAGCTTCGCCTCAAGCGCAACGATTTCTGAGGAAAGCGCGCCGAGGTGGAACGCCGCCATGAGCGGTGTGCGCTCGCGCGCGTCAGCAAACCAAGCGTGCAAAGGGGCAAGCTCGAGTGTCTCCCGTTGATCGCGCCAGATCGCCCAGACTTCCTCGGCGGAAGCCTCGGCCGGCGCGTAAAGAACACCAACCAGGGTGGCTGCCAGATCACAAAAGCCGCTTGTGCTGGAGTCGATCGCATGCCACGACTTGGGAGCGATCTCCAGGCGACCTGCACCGAGGTGCGCAAGTAGAGGTGACCGGGAGAGGGCCTAAAACCACGGAGAACTGCCTCCGCGAACTCCGGAACAAAACCGGGTACGTTAACCGATCCCGATGCGGGCGATGAGATACAGATAGAGACGGTGACTTCGGATGACCCAGTTACAGGAGTAAGCTCGCCGCAAGTCCACCGGAACGCCGTCCATGCCGCTCGACTGCGCCGTACCGCGGTCCGGTGAAGACGGAGGGCAGAGCAGGCTGGGATCAGGTGAGTTCAAGCTCCGGAGATGGGGCGTCCCGCTCAGGAACTCGACCCAGGGTGACGTATCTTGAGGAACTACCTGTTTGGGCGAAATTGCCGCCTACGAGTAGTCTGCCGGATCCAATCATCTGCTTACCCCGATTAAATCTCTTGTTAGCGCATACGTGCTGCACACAAGCCAAGAGACCCAACCACAAAGCCAATCTGGGCCACCATCAGGCTTAGCGCGAAGACCGTCCAAAGCCGGCTGCGTACACTGTTCAGATCTGTGTCAAGGAACAGGGTGTGCGCGTCGCTCTTTGCCCCGTTCCGTTCCAGTAGGTATTCGGCGAAGCCGGATCTGGTTGTTCGCACAATGGAGACAAACAGGTTGATCTCAATCTCTCTTCCTTGTTCTTCCGGGTCGACTCTTCGCTCTTCGATCCCGAGTGCGGGGAAGCCTTGCACGATTACCGGAACCGTTTCGCCTCGGTGCCAGTTCGGCCCCACAACCGCCATGAAACTCTCTGAGGATGTATCTACCCCGGGTGTTTGTTTCGTGCTAATGCCCTCGATGAGCTCAGGTTTGGAAAAACCGACCAATCGCACCAGGGCGGTTCCTACCGGTAGCGGAGCAAGGCGAAGCCAAATCCAGCGTGACGATTGTAGAGTTGCGATGGCTGTCGCTGACTAGGCCGACAACAGAGGCAAGAAAAACTATCAGCGAAACGGCCGCCACCCCTGTCATGAATCTGCTCAGCCCGATTTCTACTTTTTCTTTGATCTCAGCTTTCGCCTTCTCTGTGACTGGTGAAAGAGGCTTTATTCGGTACAAACAATCCCAGCGGTCGAAGCAGCCGAAAGGTCAGCAGCATGACAAAAGCGAGTTCAAGATAACTCAGGATGAACGTCGTGATCACACCATAGGAATCGAATATTGTGAGCGCCATCAGCGCGACCAGCCGGTAGAGGCCAGTGGAGCTCCACCAGCCCCATCTCTGGCACCTTAGAAGGGTGGTCAAGAATCGTTAGCGTACGATTTTGACGTTTGGTGCAGTGAGCCCATCATGCCCTTCACCTGGCATACCATCGGTCTGCGCTATCTTCTGCTCGGAGTAGGAAACGCTATCGTCCTTTGGATTGCCGCCAGCGGGGCCGAATAAATCACTACGTCTATACCTGCCTCCGACTACCTCTAAACGCGCCTGCCGGGTGCACGAAACTTTTTTGTAGCGTGGAAGGGAAAGAACATATGGTTTACGTTGAATCTTCACCCAGCTAAAGGCTGCGCCCAAGGATACGAAGTCTTTGGTATTGCCACCTTCCAGGTGTAGCGCGGGGACGCGAA
>JAYVDT010000132.1:0-1850 GCA_043749265.1 Rhodanobacteraceae bacterium
CCGTCGTAGTTTGGCATGTCGAGGCTGGTCGAGTTAACCCCGTTGTTTTGTACCTGCACAAGGTAGTTATCGCCGAAGCTCGCGAACGTGACTGGCACACCAGTCGCGAACCGAGTAATGCCGGAGAGCGCCCAGCCACTGGTGAGGCGGGACGGTTGAAGGAAGCGTGTCAGCGGCAGGTCGTAGTTATAGCTGACAACAAAGTTGTGCTTCAGATCGAAGGCCGAAATGCCATCGAGCCGGTGATAGTTGTAGGGATCAACCTGCTCCTGGATATTCGAGGTCTGGTCAAACGATTTGGAGTAGGTGTAGCTTGCGAGTAAAGACAAGGGGCCGGTGGTCCGCTTGAGCGTGACTTCAAGTCCGTGGTAGTGCGAGTTGCCCATGTTCTCGTAGTAAGCATCGGTACCGATCTCATTCGGAAACGGGCCTCGGGTTCCCTTCACCACATCGCCGTTTGCCCGTCTGTAGGTGAGATTTTCTCCAAAGGGGCCGCAGGTTGGCGTACCTGATGCAACCTGAGACGGCTGGCTGAGGCCCAGGCACAGATCCGGCTTACCGGGATTCGCGCCGTAAACAGTCAAGAGATGACGTCCGAGTGAACCGATATAGGCCACCGTAAGCAAGGAGTTTGCGCCGATCTGCCGGTCGATCGACAGGGTGTACTGCATGGCGTAGCTGGTTTTGTTCTTGTAGTACACACTTCCAGCTCCGCTGATGGGGTAATAGCGGCTCCAATCGACAGTGTTGTCAGGGTTCGTTGGAGAGACCTTGTACGAAGGCACCTTTACGGGAAACTGCTGGACGTACTGAGTTCCCGTAAGAGCCCCTACAAACGGAGTCTCCATGACCGGCGACTCCGGGCTGGTGTAGGTAAGCCCGTATGGCGGATTCCCTGTTGGGTAGGCGACTGTCAGGCCCTGAGGCGAGGTGAAGAAACGTCCGCCACCAAGCCGGATGCTGGTCTTGCCTGGGCCTCCGGTCAACTTTGCAATCAGGCCATCAGAAAATGACGGAGCATAGGCAAGACCGAAGCGAGGCGAGAAATTGTTCTTCGGCGTAGGAGCAATTCCCGGTGGAATCACACCGCCACCAGGAAGCGGATCGCCCGGCACAAGGTAGCCCAGCGGAGCACCCGGGAACGTAGTGGACTGCACGCCCGCCACGAAGGTTGTCGTCTGATGATATTTCTCGGCCCATGGAGTGACGTAGTCCCATCGCACACCATAGTTGAGGGTGAGATTGGAACGAATGCGGAAGCTGTCTTGCGCGAAGAGACTGCCATTGGCGGCGCTCTCATAGAAGATGGGGGAAGACTGCTGCGAGTAAAAGTCCGGCGTCCCTAGAAGAAAGTCGGCAAAGCCGTTGCCTGTCGTCTGGCTACCTGTTCCGAAGAACGAGAAGGTTCCGTTGGCGACCAGGTTAGGGTTCTGCTTGACCTTGAGCCAAATGTAACGTCCGCCGGCCTTGATCGTATGATTGCCAACTGTGCGCGACACGGTGTCCTGCAGGTCGTAGGTTGTGTTGACCTGTGCGACCGAGAACGGATTGGTGCCCACAGAGAAGCCGTTGAAGAACATCTCCTCGACGCCGGCTTGTTTTGGAAACCCCTGGATGATGCCCTGGCCGCCTGCCTGGATACCCTGGTCCGCAAGGCTGACGCCGACCCCACCCACAGGGGTACCGATGTGGTTGTCGAGTCGGGTAATGCTGAAGCGTCCTTCATTGAACGTGTTTGCGCCGAAGCTATGGATGTTGCTGAAGACGATCGTCTGGTCTACACCGACCGAGGCCGCGTTGTAAGCGAAACCATTGCCTGGGAGAGTGGACCCTCCAAGACTGCTCGGGTA
>JAYVDT010000133.1:0-6434 GCA_043749265.1 Rhodanobacteraceae bacterium
CAACAATCTGCTCCAACGCAAGCCCGCCAAGCTCCGCAAGCAGCTTGCGACGAAGACAGTAATCCACCGGCCGGCGATTATCCGGATCCACCAGCGACAGATCCCAAAGCTCCGCACCCTGATAGAGATCCGGCACGCCCGGAGCCGTATGCTTCAGCAGCGTCTGCGTAAGGGAGTTGATCCTGCCCGGCTGTAGAACCCGCGTCACCAGCAGTTCCAACTCTGCAAGGAACGGCTGGTCGATGAGAATCGCGTCGATAAATCCATTGAGTGCATCTTCATATTCTTTATTGTTTGCCACCCAAGTCGTCTGTTGTTTTGCCTCACGCATGGCCTTCTGCATGTAAGCCTTCGTGCGCTCCGCATCGATCGGCCATGCGCCAATCAGCGTCTGATATAAAAAATATTCCGAGTTGCGATCCGGCAGGGATTTCGTCTTGTACTGCTCATTCATGGCAGTCCAGCCTGCCAGCGCATCCGCATACTCGTGCGGTATCTCACTTAGCACCGCAAGCCTAGAGCGCACGTCATCCGAGCGCTTCGTGTCATGCGTCGAAAGCGTCGTCATCGTGCACGGATGCGTCGCCTGCATCGTGGTCTGATACTGATGAAACTCCTCGACAGACAAGCCGTTACGGCCCGGGTCCCCACCCACCTCGCACAGGCTCGTCAACCGGTTGAAGCAGTAAAACGCCGTATCCTCAACCCCCTTCGCCATCACGGGCGAGGTGAATTGCTGGAACCGCAGGACAAACTCACTCTCCTGCCTACCGACAATCTGCAGCGTCAACACCTGCTCGAAAAAATCAAACAAGCCGGGGTCGATATCCGGCCGCTTCTCACGCGCACACGCGATGCATTTGCCAATGATGGCGCGGTCTTCATCCGTAATCTCCGCGGGCCGCTCCCTCCCACCAGGGAACACATATGTTCGATACACAGAGAAGCAGCCAGCCATCTCACGGATAGCCCGGCGAACATCAGTGCGCGTCGCATCACGCTGGTTGCGATGGTTCTCGCAGATATCGACAAAGATCGTTGTCAACCTGTTAACGTCGGAGCCCAGGGCCTCCTGCGCTACGGAGATCTTCTTCTCATGAGCAATCTGCGGAAACGACGTCGGCTGCCCGCTGAATTCCCCGTACACCGTAGTCAGTTCCGCCATGCCCTGCGGACTCACCAGCAGTCCGTTCAGCACGTTCATAAAGTCATATCCGCTGGTGCCTTCAATCGGCCACTCTTCCCGCAAATACTCATTCGCCGCAAGAATCTTTTCCCCAATAATCCACGCAGAGGGAGCCGCCTCGCGCAGTCGCTTGAGGTACTCGAGTGGATCGCGCAGGCCATCCGGATGGTCAACACGCACGCCGTCCAGCACGCCCCTGCGAAGCCAATCGAGAACCAGTGCATGCGTCTCTTCAAATACATGCGCCCGTTCGATACGCAGCCCGATCAGTGTATTCACGTCAAAAAATCGGCGATAGCCCAGCTGCTGATCCGCCGTCTTCCAATACGCCAGCCGATAATTCTGTTGATTCAGAAAGTCATCCAGGGCATCGTGATCCGCGTTAAGTTCCTGCACCGCGCGATCGATCGCACCGCAAATGGCCTTCTCCTCAGCGCACAAACGCGCGACCAGCGCAGCAATAACCACCTTATCGCGATGCCGTGCCAGAACCGTGCGACGATCTTCAAACGAGGGATTCGGCAATCTTCCAAACGATGCCGCTGCAAAACTCAACGCATCCGAGTTCGCATAGATTGCCGCCTTGGATAAGATGGCCGGCATCGACGTCGGCGCAACCGGCAACGTCTGCCCCGCTGCCTCGACGACAAAACGCGAACCCGTCCTCAGCACCTTGATGCCACCTGACTCCAGCACTCGCCCATATTGGTCTGCCAGCACCGGTACCAGCACCTTGTCACGAAGGCGCTCCTCTTGAGGATTCCAGTCAATATCAAAAAAAGAGGCGTAGCGACTAGACGTGCCGTTCTCCAGCACATCCCACCAGAAGCGATTCTCCCGCCCAATGGCCATGTGATTCGGCACGATATCCAGAATCTGCCCCAGCCCGTTCTCTCCCAGCCTGACCGAGAACCGTTCGTGCGCCTCCACTCCGCCCAGTTCTTCATTCACACGCTGGTGGTCCACAACGTCGTACCCATGCATACTGCCCGGCGCCGCCTGCAGGTAAGGCGAGCTGTACACATGCGAGATTCCTAACGCCCACAAGTAATCTGCGATCGCTGATGCATTATCGAAATTAAAACCTTTGTGCAGTTGCAGCCGATACGTCGAGATCGGCACCTGAACTTTCGCCATCGGAGACACGTCCTCTTCACTGGAAGAGCCAGCGGCTGATTTTGCGTAAGCCTGAGATAGCCTTGCTACGCCGTTTGATGCAAAATTGTCCGCCTCAGCCAGCTAATCGTCACAGTCACACGACAGATCCCCGGCAAAAACTATCCGTAACTACACGCACCTCGATCAAACAATCTGCCATCCTGTCGCAACCTGCTGTTCATGAAATGTCCGTGCCAACCACATATACGCGGTTGCGGGCGTGCCTTTCCACAATCGGTCCGTTCCCCTGATAATCTACTGCGGTCGGTTCGAAAGCGGCTCTCTGGAAACCCTGTCGCCCGGTCCCTGCATCTTTATAAAGAGACCGACTATGTCACTAGTCTCCAGATACTTGGAACAGAACTGCTATACCAAGTCTAAGAACGATAGCTGCACGAAAACATTTCACTACTGAAAGCTGGTTTGGATGAAGCCTTCCGAGGGTCGGAGCCGGGTCGTAATTGAAGCAGTTGAGCCGCAGGTAAATGGTGGGCGGTATCCCGCACGACGCATCCTGGGCGATCAAGTCGTCGTCACAGCAGCCGTCTTTGCGGATGGTCACGATCATCTTCGCGCACGTCTTCTCTATCGGCATAATTCACAGAGACGCTGGCGCTCTGTTCCTATGACTGCAATCGGCAATGACGTTTGGAGCGCCACCTTCAAGGCCAACACAATTGGAAGTTGGAAGTTCGCGATTCAAGGCTGGGTAGATCACTTTGATACCTGGTGCAGTGACCTGAAGAAGCGTCTCGCAGCCCAACCAGACCCGGACGCCACTCCCTCCGCATCCGTCTCGCAAGACATCCCGATGGCTCTACGTATCGGCGCCGTCCTGCTGGAGCACACAGCCAAACGTGCCACGGGCGCTGATGCCAGGCGTCTCGCTGAAATCGTCACGTCGCTCCGCTGGATGGCCGACCAGGATGCCGCCACCTACGAATACCCTCTGAGCGACGAGATGCACGAGCTTGCCGAGCGCTATCCAGACCTTGCCTTCGCCACCCGTTATGAGCCAGAGCTTCCAGTTTGGGTCGATCGCGAACGTGCTCGCTTCTCTACATGGTATGAACTTTTCCCGCGCTCCACCTCGCCCATTCCCGGCCAGCACGGCAACCTGCGTGATGTAGCTGCGCAACTGCCCGAGATCGCCGGTATGGGCTTTGACGTGCTCTACATGCCGCCTATCCACCCCATCGGCACAGCCTTTCGCAAAGGACGCGACAACGCTACCACAGCGGCAGAAGGCGACCATGGCAGCCCCTGGGCAATCGGAACAATCTCCACGCCAGATAGCGAAGGCGGACATAAGTCCCTCCATCCCCAACTCGGCACCTTCGAAGACTTTGACCACCTCGTCTCGGCCGCGCATGAGCACGGAATGGAAGTCGCGCTCGACATCGCCTTCCAATGCTCGCCCGATCATCCCTGGGTCAAAAAGCATCCCACCTGGTTCACCATTCGCCCGGACGGCTCCATCCAGTACGCCGAAAATCCGCCCAAGAAGTATCAGGATATCTATCCGCTCAACTTCGAAACTCCGGAGTGGCGCAGTCTCTGGGACGAGCTCTATTCGGTCTTCGAGTTCTGGATCAAGCGCGGCGTCAAGATCTTCCGCGTCGATAATCCCCACACCAAGGCTCTTCCTTTCTGGGAGTGGTGCATCGGTTCCCTGCGCGAAAAGTACCCCGACACCATCTACCTGGCCGAAGCCTTCACCCGTCCGCACGTCATGTACTCGCTCGCAAAAGCTGGCTTCACCCAGTCCTACACCTACTTCACCTGGCGCAACACCAAGCTCGAGCTCCAGACGTACCTGGAAGAGATTACCCAGCCCCCCGTCAGCAACTTCTTCCAACCGAACTTCTGGCCCAACACGCCGGACATCCTGCACAAGAGCCTGCAGGAAGGTGGCCGCGCCGCCTTCATGCAGCGCCTCATCCTCGCCGCAACGCTCACCGCTAACTACGGCATCTACGGCCCCGCTTACGAGCTCGGAGAAAATGAGCCGGCCGTACCCGCCTACGGCAAAACCGAATCCGAAGAATACCTGCACAGTGAGAAATACGAGATTCGCCAGCGCGACCGCAATCAGCCGCACTCGCTCGTCCCACTCATCACCAACATCAACAATATTCGCCGCGCTAACCCTGCACTACAATCCAACGGCTCACTCCGTTTCCACCCGGTCGATAACCCCAGCCTGATGTGCTACTCCAAGTCCGCGTCCGTTGGCGATAATGCAGAGAACACCATCCTTGTCGCAATCAATCTCGATCCGCACCAGGAGCAGGCAGGCTGGATCGATCTCGATCTCAAGGTACTCGGTATTACCTACAACGAGAACTTTGACGTCGAAGATCTGCTTACCGGCATACATTACACCTGGCATGATCGCAGCAACTACGTCGCTCTGCGCCCAGACGTCCAGCCCGCGCACATCTTCCGCATCACACGCCAGACCAACTGATTCACCGCACTAACTGAGGGCCGACAAGCGTGAAGAAGATTGGAAGTGCAACAGATCCACTTTGGTACAAAGACGCGATCATCTACGAGATTCACGTCCGTGCGTTCGCAGATTCAAACAACGACGGCATCGGCGACTTTCCCGGCCTCATGTCCCATCTCGATTACCTCCAGGATCTGGGCGTCACCTGCCTCTGGCTCCTGCCCTTCTTCCCTTCACCCCTGCGCGACGACGGCTACGACATCGCCAACTACGTCGACGTTAACCCCTCCTACGGCACCCTTGACGACTTCAAGCAATTTCTTGACGCCGCCCACGCTCGCAACATGCAGGTGATGATCGAGCTCGTCATCAACCACACCAGCGACCAGCACCCATGGTTCAAGGCTGCCCGAAACTCCCCTCCCGGTTCGCCTGAACGGGCCATGTACGTCTGGTCCGATACAGACAAGCTCTACGAGGGCGTCCGCATCATCTTTACCGACACGGAAAAATCCAATTGGACCTGGGACGAGGTTGCCAAACAGTATTATTGGCATCGCTTCTTCTCACACCAGCCGGATCTCAACTTCGACAACCCGCGAGTCATGGAAGAGGTTCTCAACGCCATGCGTTTCTGGATGGACATGGGAGTCGACGGTCTGCGTCTGGACGCCATCCCCTACCTCCTCGAACGCGACGGCACAAGCTGTGAAAACGTCCCCGAAACCCACGACAAGATCAAGGAAATCCGAGCCGCCATCGACGCCGAGTACGAAAACCGCCTCATCCTGGCCGAGGCCAACATGTGGCCCGCCGACGTACGCCCCTACTTTGGCGACGGAGACGAATGCCAGATGGCCTTCCACTTCCCCTTGATGCCTCGCATCTACATGGCGCTCCGCCAGGAAGATCGCCTGCCCATTACCGACATCATGGCGCAGACCCCGGACATCCCCGAATCCTGCCAGTGGGGTCTCTTCCTCCGCAACCATGATGAACTGACCCTTGAAATGGTTACCGACGACGAGCGCGACTACATGTATCTCGCCTACTCGGCCGACCCGCGCATGCGCATCAACGTGGGCATCCGCCGTCGTCTTGCGCCGTTGGTTGATAACAACCGGCGCCGCATCGAGCTCCTCAACTCGCTCCTCCTCAGCTTCCCCGGCACACCCATCATGTACTACGGCGATGAGATCGGCATGGGCGACAACATCTACCTCGGCGACCGCAATGGCGTTCGCACTCCCATGCAATGGAACTCCGACCGCAACGCCGGCTTCTCCAAGTGCGACCCCGCCCGCCTCTACTTCCCTGTCGTCATGGACCCCATCTACGGGTACCAGGTCGTCAACGTCGAAGCCCAGCTAAGCGATCAATCCTCGCTTCTTCACTGGACGCGCAACATGATCGCCCTGCGCAAACTCTTCCAGGTCTTCGGCCGCGGCACCCTAACCTTTCTCCATCCGGAGAACCGCAAAATCCTTGCCTATCTTCGCAACCTGAAGCGTGAAGACGGCACCAACGAAACCGTTCTTTGCGTCGCCAATCTCTCGCGTTTCGCTCAGCCCGTCTCGCTCGATCTCTCTGCCTACGCCAGCTCCATACCCGTCGAGATGCTCGGATACGTCCCCTTCC
>JAYVDT010000134.1:0-1841 GCA_043749265.1 Rhodanobacteraceae bacterium
GCCATCGTGACCGGCGGCTGTCAGGGCCTTGGGGTAGAGTCCGGCGAGCTGCCAGCTTCCGGCTTCGGAGCGAAGCAGGAAGGAGAGCCGCCATGGCTGTGCTGAGTCCATCCTTACCATGGCAAACGCGTAGCGGCCAGGGGGTAGTTGGGGAATGGAGAAATCGGCTTCGGCCTGAGACTTGTTGAGCGTGCAGTAAAACTGGGCATCCGGGGCTGCGCCGGTGGGGGTTTTCTGCAGCGTAGAGGCGTCCAGAATGTAGATCTGCTCCACGACGGCGGTGGCGCCGGTGAGCCGTGGTGCGGTTGTCGTAACCACTTCGGCGATGCCGCTGAAATCTTTCTGGAACTCGGCGATGGTGGCTGAGCGGAGGCCGGTCTGATCGTTCAGCTGAATGCGGCGTGCCAGATTGGCTGCGGCTGCGGCCAGCTTATCGCGCTCAGCGGGCTGCATTTGAGATTGCGTGGTGCATACCTCGGCTGCATGGGTCGGAGGACAGAACCAGGACCCTGCAAAGACAGCGGAGAGGATAAGAGATTTCGTCAAATGCATGCGACCTTACCTTAGGCGTCCGACATTCCGTTAGGGTTATGCGGAGCGCGCTCCTAAGTTTAGACCATTCGCAACGTGCGGACGTTAGACTGTTGGGAGTATTGATCGCAGGGTCGAGCGGGTCACCAAACATTGGGCGCATAAAACTAGACGTTACGGCAAGTAAGAGAAGGGAGGGTGCGATTGTGACAGTTGGTCTTCGGTTAATAAGTTCGTTCAGCCTGATCGCCGTCTACACGGTGGCCTGGGGGCAGGGAACCCCAGGGGTTATGCGCCCTCTGCCACCGCAAAAACCTTCCGCCGCGTTGCAGGCCCTGCCTCCTGCGACAACTGAGATGCAGGCTGTGCCGCCGTCGCAAAACCCGGTTGCGGTTCGGGCTGCTCGACCGGCAAAGGTTGTCTATGCCGGAGGTTTGTTGACCGTCACGGCGGACAACTCCAGTTTGAACCAGATTTTGCGCGAGATCTCTCGACTGAGCAACCTGAAGATTACGGGTGGCGTTGCAGATGAGCGGGTTTATGGGACTTACGGGCCGGCGCTCATGCCGGCAGTTCTCGTAACTTTGCTGAATGGCACGGGGAGCAATATGTTTCTGATCCAGGACGCGAGTGCGGCTCCCCGGGAGCTTGTGCTGACGCCGCGGCAAGGAGGGGCTTCGCCGCCGAACCCGATTGCGGGCAGTGGGGTAGATCCTGAGGACGAAACTGATTTGCCACCTCAGTTGACGCCGCGTGTATCCAATGCGCCAGGTGCAAATCCGCGTGGGGTTAATCCGCCGCATCCTCAGCAGTGGCAGCCCGGGGCTCTTCCGTCAGCAAATGGCGCGGCTGTGCCTGTGCAGGTGAACCCAGCTCCGGTAACTACAAGTCCGGAGACGACGGCGCACTCTCCGAATGGCGTCAAAACGCCGCAGCAGATTTACGAACAATTGATGAAGATGCAGCAGCAGCAGCCGAAGCCGCCGCAGTAGAGCGCACGGGAAGTCTAGCTGCCGATGACGCGAAGGCGTGCGGGCGTTGCAACGGATTTGACCGAGCGCGCAGCCACCTGGGCCGCATGCATGTGGAAGAGCTTGAACATGGACACGCAAACTGCGTGTGCCATGAGAACCCCCGCTGCGAGCGACGCCATCACGGCACTGATAAGCAGAATCAACGAAAGCAAGAGCAACCCCCAGGTCGCGGAGAATCATCCGCACCTACGCCATTGTCGCAAAGCTTTTCAGCCGAAAATGTTGATATTTAATGCACTGTTGTACACCCAGATACCGCCATGGGAGCGGTGGGAG
>JAYVDT010000135.1:0-18262 GCA_043749265.1 Rhodanobacteraceae bacterium
ATCAAGGAGAAACAGATGGGTTTGATTCCTTATGTAGTCGAGCAGACGAGCCGCGGCGAGCGGACCTACGACATTTACAGCCGCCTGCTGCGTGACAACATCATCTTTCTGGGTACACCCATCGATGACAACGTCGCTAACGTCATCATCGCGCAGATGCTCTTTCTCTCCGGCGAAGACCCGGAAAAGGACATTCAGATGTACATCAACTCTCCCGGCGGTTCCATTACCGCAGGGCTCGCCATCTACGACACCATGCAGTACATCAAGAACGACGTCGTGACGTTCTGCATCGGGCAGGCCGCCTCCATGGGTGCTTTCCTACTGATGGCCGGCAAGAAAAGCAAGCGCTTTGCCCTGCCCAATTCACGTATCCTGATTCATCAGCCCAGCATGGGCGGGCTGAGTGGACAGGCCACCGACATCGACATCCACGCTCGCGAAATCCTGCGCATCCGCGAGATCACCAACACACTCATGGCCAAGAGCACCGGACAGCCGCTCGCCCAGATCGAGCGCGACGTCGAACGTGACTTCATCATGACCGCTCCGCAAGCCAAGGAGTACGGCATTATCGATGACATCATCGATCGGCCTCGCGTTTAGCCGAGTAGAAAACGATTCAGACGCCTCGACCATCCGGTCGAGGCGTCTTTCGTTGCAGTCAGGACGAGATTGCAGCCCGCACAGGAAATTATTAGTACGGGATGTCCACAAGGTAGACATCCTATGAGTAATCAGCACGACGTCCTATCGGGCCGCTCAGAGGCATTCCAGTGTAAACTAAGAGACTGTATCGAGAACGGTATTCCCAGGGGTTGCTGGATCTATGAAAACATCACGGGGCTCAGACGAGTCACTCCGTTGTTCTTTCTGCCACAAGTCGCAAGACGCAGTGGCAAAACTCATCAGTTCACCCTCAGACTACCCGCGCGCATATATTTGCGACGAGTGCGTTGCCGTCTGCAACTCGATCCTCGAGGATGACCGTTCAGAAGCCACACCCGGCGTCGCACCCGCACACCTACCCAAGCCGCAGGAAGTTCGTGGCTATCTAGACGAGTACGTCATCGGCCAGGACCAGACTAAAAAGAAGCTCGCCGTTGCCGTTTACAACCACTACAAGCGCATCCAGATGAACAAAGTCCGTGGCAACGATGTCGAGCTTGCCAAGTCGAATATCCTGCTCGTCGGCCCCACCGGCTCCGGCAAAACCCTTCTCGCCCAGACCCTCGCCAAAGTGCTTGACGTTCCCTTCGCGATCGTCGACGCCACGACCCTGACGGAAGCGGGCTACGTCGGCGAAGACGTCGAAAACATCATTCTCAAGTTGCTGCAAGCTGCCGATGGAGACGTCACCCGCGCACAGCAAGGCATCATCTATATCGACGAAATTGACAAGATTGGCCGCAAAGATGAGAACCCTTCCATTACTCGCGACGTCAGCGGCGAAGGTGTCCAGCAGGCTCTGCTCAAGCTCCTTGAAGGGACCGTCGCCAACGTCCCGCCTCAGGGCGGCCGCAAGCATCCGCACCAGGAGTTTACCGCTGTCGACACTACGAACATTCTCTTCATCTGCGGCGGAGCGTTCGTCGGTCTGGAGAAGGTCATCGGCCGTCGCATAGGCAAGAAAGCCCTCGGCTTCAAAACCGTAGGCGAAGTCGAAACCACCGACGGGGACGTCACCCCAATACGCGCACAGCGGGATTCTGAACTCCTCAGCCAGGCCGAGCCTCAGGACCTTCTCAAGTACGGACTCATCCCCGAGTTCGTCGGCCGCCTCCCGGTTCTTGGTGTCCTCGATGAACTAGACGAGACCGCCCTCATCGAGATCCTGACCAAGCCCAAAAACGCCATCCTGAAGCAGTACATCAAGCTCTTTGACTATGAAGGAGTAAAAGTCACCTTCACCGAGGAAGCCGCAAGGGAGATCGCACGCGAGGCCCTTCAGCGCAAGGTCGGTGCGCGCGGTCTTCGCATGATCCTCGAAGAACTCATGCTTGATCTGATGTATTACGTTCCCGGCAACAAGAAGATCAAGGAGCTCTCAATTACCGCCGAGATGGTGAAGAAGCATTCCCTTACCCTGCCTATGCTTCTGGAAAGGGCTGGATAGCCGGCCATTCCTTTACAGGATGAGGCGCTCCGTAGTTTCAACTAGCGCGCCTCATCTTCTTGCTTTCGTCCGCTCCGATCGGTGTTAAGCATCTCCTGCTGCACCCCCTCGTTAAAGTTATTATGGCGACTCTGCATCCCAGCCTAGCTTTGCACAGGCAGGATGCGTCACGAATCTGAACACTTTACAATCACGTCAACGCGGATAGCGCGGGATGAATCCTTGACCGTAACATAACGTCTAAACTCAGGAGAGACATGACAACATTCAATGATGAAGTTCTGAGCCGTGACGTTCGCAAATTGCCCATGATGCCGATCCGGGACATGGTCATATTTCCGCACATGATGACCCCCTTCGTGGTCGGGCGCGAGTCCAGTGTTCGCGCACTTGAAGAAGCCTTGACCGGTGACCGGCGCATTTTCCTTGCAACCCAGCATGACGCTTCCATCGATGAGCCCAGCGCCGACGAAATCTATGAAACTGGCACCATCGGAAACATCGTTCAGAGCGTCAAGATGCCGGATGGCAATATCAAGGTCCTCGTTGAAGGCGTAGAGCGTGCTCGCGCCATCGAAGTCAACGATGAAGATGGCTTCTTCGTCGCCACGGTCCGTACCGGCAAAACCTCGCTCGAAATGACTCCGCAGATCGAGACCATGATGCAGCGGGTCCACACCCTGTTTGAGCAGTACGTCAAGCTGCAGCAGAGTCTGAATCAGGAATCCATCTCAGCGAGCGTACGTGGCGACGAGCCCGCAAAGCTCGCCGACACTATCGCCGCCAGCCTGCAACTCTCTATCGAAGAGAAACAGGAACTCCTTGACGTCTTTGATCCCGAACTGCGCCTTGCTAAAATAGCGGACGTCCTCGACGTCGCCATCGAGAAGCTGAACATTGACCGCACCGTCCAAAGTCGCGTCAAGCGCCAGATGGAAAAAGCGCAAAAAGAGTACTACCTCAACGAGAAGATTAAGGCCATCCAGAAGGAACTGGGTCGTGGTGAAAAGTCTGAATTCGACGAGCTAAAGAAGAAAATCGAAACTGCCGGCATGCCCAAGGACGTCCTCGAAAAGAGCCTCCTCGAGCTAAAGAAGATGGAAGCTATGCCTCCTATGTCCGCAGAGTCGACAGTCTCTAGAAATTACCTCGACTGGCTCCTCGCAGTGCCATGGAAGAAACGTTCCAAAGAAATTCGCTCCATCGAGCATGCGGAACAGATCCTCAATCAGGATCACTACGGCCTCGAAAAGATCAAGGAGCGCATCCTCGAATTCCTTGCCGTTCGTCAGCTCGTCAAGAACCCCAAGGGCTCAATTCTTTGCTTCGTCGGACCTCCGGGCGTCGGTAAGACGTCGCTTGGGCAGTCAATTGCTAAGGCCACCGGGCGCCGCTTCGTCCGTATGTCTCTCGGCGGTGTGCGCGATGAAGCTGAGATCCGCGGCCACCGTCGCACCTACATCGGCGCCCTGCCCGGACAGATTATCCAGTCGATGAAAAAAGCTGGCACCAAGAACCCGGTCTTCATGCTCGACGAAATCGATAAGATGGCTGCCGACTTCCGCGGCGACCCGGCAAGTGCCCTGTTAGAGGTCCTCGACCCCGAACAAAATAAGGCATTCCAGGATCATTACCTGGACGTCGAATATGACCTCTCCCAAGTCCTCTTCGTCGCCACTGCGAACGTGCTTGACACCATTCCCGGACCGCTACAGGACCGCATGGAAATCATTCGCCTCTCCGGCTATACCGAGATCGAAAAGCTCGAGATCGCAAAGCAGTACCTGGTCAAAAAACAGCTTGAGGGCAATGGTCTTACTTCAAACCAAATCGAGTTCGAAGACTCAGCTCTCAAGGCGATCATTCGTGGCTACACCCGCGAGGCCGGCGTCCGTAACCTGGAACGCGAGATCGGCAACGTAAATCGGAAGGTCGCACGTAAGGTGGTTCAGCACAAGCCCGAGGACGGCGTAGCCACCAAGGAAGTCGTCACTGGCGAAACCTTGGAAAAACTCCTCGGTGTTCCGCGCTTTACCGACTCAGAAGTCCATAAGAAGAGCGAAGTCGGTCTCGTTACCGGCCTAGCTTGGACTGCGGTCGGCGGCGTTATCCTCCAAACTGAAGTTCAAGTCCTCGATGGCAAGGGCAAGATGACGGCAACCGGTCAGCTTGGCGACGTCATGAAGGAGTCCGCTGAAGCAGCACTGAGCTACACCCGCTCCCGTGCCGCCCATCTCGGCCTATCGCGCGACTTCTATCGCAATGTCGATATCCACGTCCACGTCCCAGAGGGTGCAACCCCCAAGGACGGCCCGTCCGCCGGCATCACCATCGCTACCGGTCTGGCCAGCGCGTTGACCAAGATCAAAGTCCGTCGCGACATCGCCATGACCGGAGAAATTACCCTCCGCGGCAAGGTGCTGGCGATCGGCGGTCTCAAGGAGAAGCTCCTCGCTGCTCATCGCGCGGGCGTCTTCGAAGCGATACTACCGGCAGCTAATCGCAAAGATCTTGCCGATCTTCCGGACCTCATCAAATCCACCATGAAGTTGCATTTTGTCGAAGAGATGGACGAGGTGCTACAGATAGCACTCGAAGAAAAGTTGACCGCCCTCGCTGAAGAGACGCCGGAAGCACTCGCCAACGTGATCCCACCGGTGTTGCCAATACCCCAACCGAACGCGCATCAATAATCACTGTCGTCGAAAAAACAGAAGGCCGGAATCTCGAAACGAGATTCCGGCCTTCCGTTTGACTAATTACCAGACCATCCAAATGCTGGGAAAGCCTAGACTGCGCGTCTTCCACCGATAAAGTGCAGGATGATCGAGATGACCGCGAAAATGAGAAGCAGGTGAATGAACCAACCGGTGACATGGAACAGCGTGAAACCACCGAGCCATAGAACAACGAGAACGACTGCGAGGATAAGGAACATGGAACCTTCTTTCTTAGCTTATATGGTCTACTGGTGCACCCTGCCGAGTCAAAAACTACACACAATTCAGACAGCAGACCGCAATACATTCAAGCCATGAGAGCGCCAAAGTTTCTTTTACGTTGCATGCAGCTTGATTTTCATCAAATATTTGAGGCGTGGCTAATTAGCCAACCGTTGCACACTTCGCGGTGCAACTCTTATCTTGTTATCCGCCCGCAATTGACGGGATTAGCATAACCTCATCTCCATCCTGAAACGCGTAAGTGTCGCCGCCCAGAAACCGGATATCTTCGTCGTTGACATAAATATTGATGAACCGCCTTAATTTGCCGGACTCGTCCTTGATCTGCGTCGAAAGCGCGGGAAAGTTTGTGTCAATATCCACAATCAGTGCGGGCAAATTCGCCGCCTCAGACGCTAAGTGCTTCTGCCCGTCAGTATGCCGAATGAAAGCGGTGGGAAGAATAATCTTGATAGAAATGGCGTGCTCCTTCCGTTTTCTTGGTTCTGCGTCAGATTGAGAGTGTCGGTCAGTCTGCCGCCACAAGTTCAGGTTCTACAACACCGTCGAGTTGTCGAATATAGTCAGCAAAATCCGCTAGCCGCGGACGAACAGCACGCGCGTCAAGATGTCTATACCGCTCGACAATCGCATCTGTGGTCTTCAGCCCGTTGCCCGTAACGCAGACCACGGTGGTCTCGTTGCGTCCGATGCGTTCCTGCGCGTACAGCCGAGCCGTTACCGCCGTCGTTACGCCCCCAGCCGTTTCCGTAAAGATCCCTTCGCTCTCCGCAAGCTCCTGGATACCGGAGACAATCTCAACATCCGAAACATCTTCCGCCCAGCCGCCCGTTGACCGAATCATCTTGCTTGCGGCTGGCCCGTCCGCCGGGTTACCAATCGCAAGCGAACGTGCGATCGTATTTGGCCGCTGCGGCTCAATGTAATCCCAACCCTCCCGCACTGACTGCGAGATCGGTGAGCAGCCCGTCGCCTGCGCCCCAAAAAACTTCACTGGCTTATCTTCGACTAGGCCAAGCTCAACCAACTCGTTGAACGCCTTGCGAATCTTCCGAATCAGCGACCCACCCGCCATCGGACAAACCACATTATCCGGCAACCGCCAACCAAGCTGCTCCGCAATCTCATATCCCTGCGTTTTCGAGCCCTCAGCATAATATGGCCGTAGATTGACGTTCACGAAGCCATAGTTGTATTCATCTGCAATCATCGTGCACAACCGGTTTACATGGTCGTAGTTGCCATCGATCCGAACGAGCCGCGCCCCGTATACCAGCGTGTTCAAAATCTTGGCAGGCTCCAGGTCCGCCGGAACAAGGATTGTCGCCTTCAATCCCAACCGCGCCGCCTGTGCCGCAACGGAGTTCGCCAGGTTTCCGGTGGAAGAACAACCCACCGTCGTAAATCCAAACTTCTGCGCATTCGCCAGCGCCACGGAAACAACACGATCCTTGAACGAAAGCGTCGGGAAGCAAACAGCATCGTTCTTGATAAAAAGATTATCCGCCCCAATACGCCGTCCCAGCGAACGAGCCCGAACCAGCGGCGTGAATCCGACTGGAAGGTCTGGCTCAAAGCCTTCAGGAATGGGCAGCATCGCTGCGTAGCGCCAGATGTCATGCGACCCCGCGGCGATGTTCAAACGCGTAAATCTGCCCTGCTTCTTGATCAAATCAAGGTCGTAGGTGATTTCGAGAGGTGCCAGGCACTCAGGGCAACCGGAAAGCGGGCGATTGCCAAAACAGCGGCCGCACTCATTACACTTCAGCTCGTAGGTCTGACAGGAATACTCCATTGCTCAGCTCCCAAGGGAAGAGGGGGCTGGCTTGTCAATGACGCCACTCAATTGAAAAGGGGGAGGTGAAAATGCGGGGACAACAGGTCTGCGAAAGCTGTCAGATCCTGCCTGCTCCGAACCTCATGTTCCCCGTTTCCAGGAGAGAGTTGACACCGGTACGCCTTTACTTTGTCCGGTTGTCGTGGCGTCAAAGGGCTCGTCCCTCAACCACTCTTCATGAAATTCAAATCAGCCTAAGCTGACTGGAATAGTTTGGTTGTAACACACGGCCTGTCGCGATGCAACCATCCTAGTGTTTTGTGAACGTCTCGCGAACCCCAACGACAAACGCTGTCGGGTCAAATTCAGTGCGTAAAATCACATCCGGGCAATCAGTCAGAATCGCAACACGCCAATTACAAACAAACGCGACGAGTTGTGCATGGTTCGACGTTTTGATCTCTGAACACAACAGCTCAGCCTCATGCACTCCGTCCTCTCCCTCAACATCCACCAGAACAAGGTCATACGGACGTTCCCGGAATGAACTCAGCCCTTGGCCGTAATTGCATGTTGATTCCACCGCAAAACCCGATAAGCGCAGGATCTCATCGCGCAGTGGGCGCAGTACTTCCCTCTTGCAGATGTGCAGAATCGACTTCTTCTGGATCGATTTCTGGCCTTCGCTGCTGCTCGTCAAAGTCATCGTTGGACCCCGTGAAGAGCCGATGCGCCAGCTCGTCCCATCCCCTGAGAAGACGCTCAACCTAACGTCTTCGCTGGTTCTGAAAGTGCACCCATCTCTCAACGAAAACCGCGAGTGATGGCATGGCATTCTTAGTAAACATAGCTTACTAAGGAGTAATCCACCAGCGCAATCTCCGAGCCCCTGCCCTACCCCTTTCCCGCCTAAACCACAAAATATTTCGCCTGCGGATGATGCACAATCAGCGCATTTGTACTCTGCTCCGGCTCCAGGTGGTACCCCTCAGTCAACCGAACCCCGATATTCTCCTCCGGCTTCAATAGCTCGAAAATCTTCGTCTGATCCTCCAGATTCGGGCACGCCGGATACCCGAACGAGTACCGGGAACCGCGATACTTCTGATGGAACAAATTCTTAACCTCCGCCGCATCTTCTCCGCCAATCCCCATATCGCGACGCGACAGCACATGCATGTACTCCGCCAGAGCCTCCGCCGTCTCGACTGAAAGACCATGGGCATATAGGTAACGCGTAAAGTCACCCGCCTCGAACAACTTCGCCGTCACCTCAGAAGCCCTGCTGCCAATCGTCACGCAGGAGAAGCCAATCACATCCATTCGCCTACTCGACTTCGGCAAGAAGAAGTCCGCAATCGACAGCAGACGCCCCTCACGCTGTCGTGGAAAGTTGATACGCAATAATTCCTTCGTTGGCATCGTCGAAACGTCCTTGGGGTCGTAGCCCTCAGGGTCATACACAATCACCTCATTGCCCTCAGCCTGCGCCGGATAGTACCCATATACCGACTTTGGCTCAAACCAGCCATCGCGCTTAACTTCTTCCTCAAGCTCCTTCAGAATTGGTCGATACTTCTCTTCCACCAGCCGCAGATAATCGGTCGCAGACGCCGTTTTCAACTGCCACTGATTCTTGAACAACGCCGTCTCGTTGATGAATGCAAAAAGATTGTCGAGATCGAAATCCTTCTTCACGCGCACACCAAAGAACGGCGGCACCGGAATCTCCTGGACATCCACCACAATCCCACTGCGCATCGTCGAAAGGGAAGCCGGCAGCGGCGCAATGTCCCCGCCCGGCCGCGCAAACGTCTTTACAGTCGAGCCATCCAACATCCGCTTATCCCGCACCCCGGTATCAGCATCCGTCAGATCGCTCATCACATGCAGCCCCGCAAACGCGTCTTCCGCGTAAAATACTGCAGACTTGTACTCGCGCCGCAAATCATCCTCAACATACTTCCGCGTCAGCGCCGCGCCACCGCAAATCACAGGTATTGACGAGTCAATCGCCTGCAGATCCTGAACCACATACTTCATCTCCAGGGTCGACTTCACGAGCAATCCCGAAAGCCCGATCGCATCGGCCTTGTGCAGCTTCGCAGCCTCAATAATCGCACCCGCCGGCTGTTTGATCCCAAGGTTTACCACCTTGTATCCATTGTTCGAAAGGATGATATCCACCAGGTTCTTGCCGATGTCGTGCACATCACCCTTTACCGTCGCCAGCACAATCGTGCCGCGCTGATTCCCTTCCGCCTTCTCCATCTTCGGTTCGAGATACCCCACCGCAGCCTTCATCGTCGCTGCGGAATCCAGCACCGAAGGCAATTGCATCTTGCGCGCCCCAAACAGCTCACCTACCGTCTTCATGCCATCCAGTAACACCGTATTGATCAGATTCAGCGGCGTATAAATCCCGAGCGCAGACTCGAGGATCTCCTCCAGTAACTGCTTGCGCTCACCCTGCCCAAGCCCTCGCTCGCCATTGATGATCAGGTACTTCAATTTCTCTTCATCCGACATTAAATCTGTCGAAGCCTTCGTTTCTTCTGCAGCCCCCGCAGCCTTCCCCAGCCCAGTAAAGTACTGCATGTAAATCTGCAGGGGATCCTGCTCCGTCTCGACGTTTCTGAAGATTAGGTTGCGCGCAAGCTCAACCTCCTGCTCAGGAATCTTATACAACGGATAAATCTTGGAGTAATTTACGATCGCGGAATCCAGACCACGATCCACCGCCTCCTTCAAAAACACACTGTTCAAAACCCGTCGCGCATAAGCATTCAAGCCAAAGCTGATGTTCGAAACGCCCAGCGTCGTCTTGCAATCCGGCAGCTCCAGTCTGATCCGCCGCACTGCCTCCAGCGTCTCGATCCCCGCGGTCCGGTAGTCTTCCTGGCCCGTCGTAATCGGCAGCGTCAGCGTGTCAAAGATAATGTCCTGCGACCGCATGCCATACTTCTCCGTCGCCAGTTTGTGGATGCGATGCGCAACCTCAAGTTTCTTGTCTGCCGTCAGCGCCATGCCATCTTCATCAATCGTCAATGCAATGACCGCCGCACCATAACGGCGCGCCATCGGCAGCACCTGGCTCGTCCGCTTCTCGCCATCTTCCAGGTTAATCGAGTTGATGATCGGCTTGCCCGGAATCCGCTTCAGCGCTTCTTCAATTACGTCCGCCTCTGTCGAATCGATAAGAATCGGCGCCGTGATGCGTGTCGCAAGCTTCTCCAATACATTGTTCATGTAAGACTTCTCGTCTTCACCCACCACTGCGCAGCAAATATCCAGCAACTGCGAGCCTTCGTTCACCAACCGCTTTGCCAGAGTCAGGATCCCGTCATAATCCCCACCCCGCACCATGTCCTTGAAGTGCGAGACACGCGTCGTCGTATTCATCTCTTCGGCGATGATCGCTGGCTGTCCATCCACCTCTAGCGGCACAACCGTAAACGCACTCGCAGCTACCGATTGAATCCGCGGATTTCGCTTCGCCGGCGTCAGACCTTTTGCCATCTCCGCCAAAGCCTTGATGTGCGCGGGCTGTGTGCCACAGCAGCCACCCACAACCTGAACTCCATATTCGGAAATAAACCGCCGCTGATAATCCGCCAGCTCTTCCGGCGTCAGCCCGTAGTGCGCGCGCCCGCCCACATTCTGTGGCAGCCCCGCATTCGGCAGAATTGAAATCGGCATCGTCGCGTTCAATGCCAGAAAGCGCACCGCGTCGTTCATCTCCTTCGGCCCTGTTGCGCAGTTCAGCCCGATGATGTCTGGCCGAAAGCACTCCAACACCGCCAGCGCAGCGCCAATCTCACTTCCAAGCAGCATCGTACCAGTCGCTTCCAGCGTCACCTGTATCTGGATCGGCACCTGCTTGCCTACCCGATCCATCGCATCATGCGCGGCTGCAAGCGCAATCTTTGCCTGCAACAAATCCTGGCATGTCTCGATCAACAGCACATCGACGCCGCCTTCAATCAGCGCCTCCATCTGCTCCACGTAGGTCGCCAACATCGCGTCATAACCGATGTGTCCCAGCGAAGGCAGCTTCGTCGTTGGCCCCACCGAACCCGCCACAAATCGTGGCCTCTCCGCCGTAGCAAATTCGTTGGCGACGCTCCTGGCCAGCTTTGCCGCAGCAAGGTTTAGCTCCCGCGTCCGCTCCGGGATCCCAAACTCCCCCAGCACCAAGGACGATCCGCCAAACGAGTTCGTCTCCACAACATCCGCACCCGCAGCAAAATAGCTGCGGTGGATTGCCGAGATTACATCCGGTCGCGAAACCGTCAGAATCTCCGAACAATTTTCCATCTGCAGGTAATCATCCAGCGTTAGGTCATACCCCTGAATCGACGTACCCATGGCACCGTCATACACAATTACGCGTTCCTGCAGCAATTCAAGAAAACTAGACATCGGCAAAGCTTTTTATCTCCGCGCCTCGACCTACAGGCATGACTTAGGATACCGCCGTTTGCCAGACCAGCGAGAATTCGAAGATCCGAAGACCCGACTCTTCAACCCTGCCACATTCCAGAACCATAAAATATGGTGTTGCAGAATCACCTAAGGAGGAAGTCGCAAGATTATCGCGGGCCCAATTCCTACCCACCCGAGCCCCTAAAACAGAAGCTCGCCAGCCTCACCCTGGACAGCCCGCAACCACTCCTGATGAACCATCACCCGCTCCTCCGCCATCGCCCTAGCTGCACCCAGACGAATCATCGCCGGCAGCATGTCCACTGCTTTCTGCAGCGACTTCACAGCATCTGTAAACGTATAAAATCGCGTATCCCTACCCACCTTGCAAACGGTCCGCAAAATCCCCACTACCCCAAGCTGCTCCAAAATATCTGCATCCCGCAGGATCGTAGCTTCCGCCGTCGTCGGTTCGTGCTGCGGTTGATGCGTCCGAATGCACTCCATTACCGCTTCAATCTTTGTCCCTGGAAATCCAAACTCCCGGAGCAACCCTGGTACCACCCGGTCCGCATAGGCAATCATGTCCCAAGCCGCTAAGTTTTCCGGCTCCTCCGGACGATGCCCAACAAAAACCCCAAGATCATGCAGCCAGGACGCGGCGTAAACAACATCATCGTCATACTCCAGACCCGCACCAATCTTTCGCGTCAGTTCATAGAGTCGAGGTTGGTGCCCATACTTCTCAAGAGGCTTCGCCTCACGCTCGATATAAGCGGCTACTGACTCCCGCCAGTCCGCTCCACTGCAATCCGTCGCCATCCCTAGGCCAGTGTACTCGCAACGTCTTTTTGTCCACCCGGCGTCAATGGCATCGCCGGATGAATCCCTACCAGCAAATCTTCTTTACGCATCACCAACGACGTTGCGTTCAGGCTCGCAAGCTCGAACCCGTGCCCATGCGTGATCGCATCCGTTGGGCAGGCCTCGACGCAATACCCGCAAAAAATGCACCGGTTGTAGTCAATGTTATAGACCTTCGCATACCGCTCAGCCGACGAGATCCGAACCTCTTCGGTATTCTCCGCGGCCTCGATATAGATGCAGTTTGAAGGACAAGCCGCCGCA
Source organism: Rhodanobacteraceae bacterium (assembly GCA_043749265.1). Taxonomy (GTDB): domain Bacteria; phylum Acidobacteriota; class Terriglobia; order Terriglobales; family Acidobacteriaceae; genus Edaphobacter. Next base: position 12,410 of record JAYVDT010000135.1, read on the forward strand.
CAAAGAAAACATGCCACACACTTTTCCAACCCATTCTCATCGCGCTGCAACTGGTGTTTCCCGCGAAAGCGCTGCTGAAACTGCGCCCCCCGCATTGGACCCTTCCCATCGGGATAGTTCTCGACTTCGGTCGGCTGGAACATCTCCTTGAAGGTAATGCTCATGCCCTTGGCAATCGCGGCGGCGTCTTTGATCATCGACATGGTCTGATTATATCTAAGCGCTGCAAGGATTCGGTTAGCCGGTCTCGCTTATGAGAACTGTGTCCTAACCAGCCACGAACCTGCGCACCAACCAACCTCTACTTCACCACCGCATCAAAAGCCCCGGTCTCCACCACGCCACCATGCTTCATCTGCACAAAAATCCGATACGGCCCGGCACTAGGAAACCCATAAGGAAACGCCACCTCAGGTCCAATTTCCGTCATCCCCATCTGCCCCGCTAACATCAAATCCGCCATCGCCACCGACCCCTCCGGATGAGTGTGTGCAAACACCGTCCCATCCGTCTTCACAAACGCCGCATGCCCCGCCATCCCCAGGTAAGGCTCCATCACCGCCGCTGGCTTCCCCGCCCCATCCAGCAACGTAAACCGAAATGTAGAAGCCACTCCCGCCGCCAACAATTCAGGCCCATCCCATCGCATCGTGTAGCCATCCGGAAGCGTGTAGCTGCGCCCCAGTTCTCCCTTGCCTAACGATGTCGGAGACGCCGAAGCATCATCTGCATCCAGCTTCGTCCCCTCCATCCCCACCGGCACATCGACCGTCGCCAGCAGCGTCTCCGGAAACCCGGTAGCATGCACCACATCTCCAAAGAGCTTGTAGTGCCCCGCTGGCATTGCAGGCAGCGTGACACGGAATTTCCCCGGGCCCACCAACGTCGGATGCAGATGAAACACCGCATCCATCCCCGGCACACGGATCACATAAAGATGCATCAATTTCCCATGATCTGCCAGGTAATCGCTATTACTCCTCCGCCGCCGCAGAGAATCCCCCCGAAAAGTCTCCACATTCAGATCAAGCTGGTCCCCCGCCAGCACGGCCTCTGTCCTCGCCGAAGAAAATATATTCTCCGCGGAATTTGCCGCTTCCACGTTCCACCACTTGCCCCCCAGCACCACCAGCACACCCATCACCGCCACGCTTATTGCCATGCCAAACATGCCCCGCGCTCGCTGCAGTGTCGTAGTCTCCTGCCCCGGCTTCAAACGAGCCTCGCGGACCGACGCCCCCACAATCCCGCCCATCGTAAGCACCAGGAACAACCCCATCACCCCCAGACCAATCCCCATCCCCGTCTGCATCTGGAGCGTAGCAATCGGCACCGCCAGCACCGGCACAGACGCCACCTGCTCCCCCGCTTCCCCGTCCACATCGAACTTGACCTGCCACGTCCCAATCGTCATCATCCAGACGGCACCGGTGTAAAACGCGCGGTCCGTGCTCGAAACCTTCATCGTATCGGCCGCTGGCGGATGCTTCTCCGCCTCGCCCGTCAGCGGCAGCGGCGTAATTTGAATGCCCGTAACCTTCGCTCCTAAACTTCGAATCTCTACCGTCGCGACGCCTGGAATCACATTCGGCGGACGCACCGTCACATACAGCGTGTACGCCCCGGCATGCACCACCTCAAACACATCCTTCGAGCCCACATGAGCCCACGCCATCGGCTCAATCAGCAACATCAGCAGCAACACTGCAATTCGTGTCACCGCTGAACCCCGTGCATCCAGCTACCAAGACGCATCCCCACCCACGTACTCACCGACGCGTACACCCCAGCCAGTACCAACCCCATCCCCAGCGCCCACCCCTGGGCCGGCTCATAAAACTGCCGCATCCTGTCAAATCCATCCACCCGCGAGTTGTAATCGAAATAGATCGTTCCGAAGAACCGATTTTCGCTCGCCTTCGAAAGCAGAAACGACGCAAACGGCCACTCCACCGCCACCAGCAGCCCCACAAAAACGAACCCTGAAACCGCCGCCACCTGCCAGAGCTTCCACCCCCGCGCCCGCTGCCAAAGCAGGTCCAAAGCCATAGCCGGCACCAGGATCAAAATCGGAAACTTCGCCGGAACCAGGTGCGTCACCGGAAAATAAACCGGCCCGAGCTTCGGAGAAGCCGGGACCAGCGGGAAAATCAAGATCTCTGCCAAAGCGAACACTGTGTACACCGTCGCCGCCATCGTAGAGGACCACCGGCTCCCAGAAGCCTTCGACAGCATCGCAAACACGACCGGAAGCGCTATCGACATCGTTAGATACGCCATCGTCGAGTGCAGCACCACATCCCACGTCTGCTCCAACAGAAAAAGCATCTGCCCCGTCACCATCATCCCGCCCAGATACAGAAACAGGCGCTGCAGCGTCCGGTGCTTGGCCCTCTCTGCCTCGTTCGGATGCACCTCAATACGGCCCGCCGACCGATTCAGCGCCGCCAGAATCAAAAAAATTACTCCCGCCGCCACACCTCGAAGCCCCAGAATCAGCAAAGTATGAGGCGGCGAAATAATCTTCGCATCCAGCCCATAAGCCGCATGCCACCAGTTGTCGAAAGGAGCCGACGTCAACATCGCAATCCCGCCCCACGCCGCGATAAACGCACCCAGAGGAGCTTTGAAACCCAGCACCGTCACCGACTCATCCTTTAACTTCTGCGAAGAACCAAATGTCGTGTAAAAAATTAGATAGGCGCAGAAAATCGCCGCTATCACGCCACACGCATAAATCGCCAGATGGGGCCCTGAAAGAAACGAATCCCGCCCAATTGACCGGTGCCACGCCACATCCCATGCCACGCCAATCGACGCCGAAGTGACCGCAACAATCCCCGCCCAGATTGTCCAGGGAATCGAAGTTCTCCCGACGTTTGCGCGCTCAATCGAATTCGTAAGAGGAGCAACAGTAGTGGACATTTTTTTCGTGGACCTTCTAATTATCAAACGTCCCGGCACCAAAAGTACTCGGGCTCCCGAGAGAAAGCCGGTACTGAGCGTGGCGCGGATATCGGTATCTTAGCCGCTTTCCCGAGATTTGAAACAGCAAATCCAGGTCCGCGCCCGTTACTATCGGTCTCAATCCAAAAAGGGCAAAAATGAACGCAACAATCGCCGTCATCCGTCCCTTCCACGCCGCCCAGATCGCCAACGCCCTTCTCCTCCACCAGGCCCACGTCTCCATTCTCAGCTCCGCCACCCGAACCTATTTCCACGGACTCACGCCAGAAGTCTCCGTCCGCCTCATCCCCTCACCCATCCCCATCCTCCAGCGCCTCCTCCCTTTCCGCCTACCGGACAGCGCGACCCGCTTCGGCATCGTTGCATGGGACAGCATGGTCGCCGCCGCCCTCCCCCCCGCGGACCTAGTCATCGGATTCGCTACCCAGTCCCTCTCCACCGGCCGCAAAGCCCGCCGCCGCGGCTCCCGCTTCCTCCTCGACCGCGCCTGCCCCCACGTCGACTTCCAGCAAAACATCATCCGCGAAGAGTCCGAAAAAGTCGGTGCCACTTACCGTCCCGAACCCTCCTGGTTTCGCGATCGCCAACTCCAGGAATACGATCTCGCCGAGGCCATCCTCACCCCCTCCCGCTACTCCGCGGCCACCTTCCCGCAGTTCCTCCAAAACAAAATCGTCATCGCACCCCTTCTTGGCCGCGTCGCATTACATAACCAGAAGCCTGGCCCCACACACGACCAGTTCACCGTAGGCGTCCTCGGCGGCAACCCACTCCGGAAAGGCTACCTTTATCTGCTTCAAGCCTGGAAGCAACTAGCCATCCCTAATGCCCGCCTACTCCTCCGCGTTGGTGACGACTTCGCGCGCTTCCCCAGACTCGCCGAACTCCTGCGCGATCTCCCCAACCTCGAACTCGTCCGCTACGTCCCAAATATCGCCGACTTCTACCGTCGCTGCGACGTATTTTGCCTACCCAGCGTGGACGACGGCTTTGGAATGGCTCTTTGCGAAGCTATGGCTCACGGCGTAGCCTCCGTCGCCACGACCAACTGCGGTGCCTCTGAACTCATGACCCACGCAGTGGACGGCCTCATCGTCCCACCTCGAAACTCGGAAGCCCTCGCCGAAGCCATCCTGACCCTCTACTGCAACCCGGATCTTCGCCACACCCTGGCATGCACCGGCCAAACCACCATCCTCCAGGCCGCCCAATCCGGCCTCTACGAAAAATCCCTCTGGTCTGCCACAACTGGCCAGCCCGGATGGGGCCGAGGGCTTTAGCCCAGCGCAAATTGCTTCTAGGGTCGGCTTCGACTCAAACGATCCGCAGTTCACAAATTCGAGTGCCTGGGTCTCGCTTCTGAAACCCGGGTCTCCAATTCCCCGCCTCTTCCCGCCAACCTACTCAAATCAGGCAATTTACAAGATGAGTAAGGTGTGTCCCCTTATTTGATACCCAACTTCCCCCAAACCGAATCAATGCGAGCCTTCACCTCTTTCGGCATCGCCAACATCGGAGGCCACTGCCGCGTAAACCCCTCAGCAGCCCACTTCCGCGTTGCATCAATCCCCATCTTCGAGCCGTAATTCGCCAACCGACTCGCATGATCAAGTGAGTCTACTGGTCCCATCGTGAATTGAATATCCCGCTCCGGATCGATATTGTTGGCCGTCCGCAGCGTCACTTCATTCAAGTCCTGCACATCACAATCCTCATCCACAACGATGATGCACTTGGTAAACATCGCCTGACCCATCGCCCAGATGCCGCTCATCACCTTGCGCGCATGCCCCGCGTAAGACTTGCGAATACTCACAATCATCAGGTTGTGAAACACCCCCGCGGCTGGCAGGTTGACGTCGACGATCTCCGGCAGCGTCAATTGCATCAGCGGCAGAAAGATCCGTTCCACAGCCTTGCCCATCCACGCATCTTCCATCGGAGGCTTGCCCACCACCGTCGCCGCATAAATCGGCTTCTTCCGATGCGTCACGCAGGTTACATGAAAGATCGGATAGTCATCCTGCATTGTGTAAAAGCCCGTATGGTCGCCAAACGGGCCCTCTGTCTTCAACTCGGCCAGATTCACAAAGCCTTCCAGAATGTACTCCGCATGAGCCGGCACTTCCAGATCAACAGTCTCGCCCTTCACCAGTTCAACCGGCTTCTGCCTTAGAAACCCGGCGATCAGGTACTCCTCAATCTCGGGCGGCGCCGGCACAATGGCCGAGAAAGTCGTCGCAGGATCAGTCCCAATCGCCACCGCGACCTCCATACGGTCGCCACGAATCGCAGTCAACGTCTGCGTCGTCAGCGTATCCAGCGAGGGTGCAGGAGTAGTCCCACCACTCGTGAGCGCCATCAAATCCACCGCGCTGGCAAGATCAGCCGTCGTAGCCCGCAGTCTGTCCCGCAACTGCTCTGCAGCGTTCTTCTGCCGCTGCCAGTGCATGCCGGTCGAGTTCTTGTCGTACACCTGCATCCGGTACATCCCAACGTTGCGCTTGCCGGACTTCTTATCCCGAGTGATCACGCACGGAAGCGTAATGAATGGGCCGCCATCCTGCGGCCATGTCGTCAGTACCGGCAGTTGCGTCAAGTCAACCTGATCGCCCTTCAAAATAATTTCCTTGCAAGACGCGTTGGAGCGGTCGATGACCTTGGGAAAGTAACTACCAATCTCAGCCACAGTGGGCAGCAGCTTTAGTTTGTCCATAAAACTTGCCGGCGTCGGAGGATGCAGAAGCGTGCGAATGCGCTCCGCAATCCCGTCCAGCGAGTCCACATCCAGCGCCAGCTTCATCCGTCGCTCGGAACCAAACTGATTCATGAAGACGCGCGCGCCAGGTTTGCCGATCACGTTCTCAAACAGCAACGCGGGCCCAC
>JAYVDT010000136.1:0-1836 GCA_043749265.1 Rhodanobacteraceae bacterium
GGATATTGGCGTGCGCTTCTGGACTTACGAGGCGGTCGTTGGCTACTTTCTTGAAGCGACGGCCTGCACCAATGTTGAGCTGATCGTCCTGGACCGGCCTAACCCAATCGGGGGTCTTGCGGTGCAGGGTCCAGTGTCACAGCCAGGGGGAAATTCCTATATCAACTACATGCCGATGCCGGTGCGGCACGGCATGACACTGGGCGAGATTGCCCGTTACTACCAAGGTCAGACACCGGTAAGTTGCGAGGTAAACAACCGCAAAGTCGAGGTTCCGACATTGACAATTGTGCCGATGCAGCACTGGAGCCGCGGAGAATTCTTCGACGAGACCCAGCTTCCGTGGACTCCACCGAGCCCCAACATGAGGAGCTTGGCTACCGCCATTCCCTACCCCGGAGTGGGCCTTACGGAACAGACAAATATCTCGGTGGGACGAGGGACAGAGACACCGTACGAACATATTGGCGCAGCGTGGATGACACACCCAAAGGCGCTGGCGGACGCACTGGAGGCACGTCACATTGCAGGCGTCCGGGTGACGCCGACCATGCTTACGGTCGCGGAGACGCCGAACAAGTATCCCGGGCACGGACAGACGATTCCGGGAGTTCACTTTGAAATCACCGACCGCGTCGCGTTCGACTCACCAGAGTTTGGGATTGAATTATTGAGTGCTCTCCACCATCTCTACCCCCTAGATTTTCAGCTTGAGTTTGCAAAGACACTCGTTGCTAATCCAGATATTCTGTCAGCCATCAGGACGGGGACGGATCCGGGAACAATTGCTGCATCGTGGCAGGCAGAGTTGGATTCCTTCAAGGCCCGTCGAGCGAGGGCTCTGATTTACCCGTAATTCTCATTGGATTTCAGAAGTTTTGTGTAGCTCCAGGCGCTCATCCCCGGCGCATAAAAATCCACGTCCGGGCTCCCCCGAAGATAGCCACGTCGTTCATAAAAAGCGATCGCAGATTCATTGTCGGCATATACATGGAGTGTAGCCAGTCCGGCGCCCGCTGACGTAGCCAGGCACTCCGCCTCATCCATCAGTTGAGATGCAAGTCCCAGCCGTCGTTGTTGCGGATGCACGTCCAGAGTGGTGATGTATGCGAGCTTCGCACCCAGCATATTTTCCACGTTGAGAATTGCAAAGCCGGCAAGGCTCCCGTGAGCCTCAGCTACCACGACGATGGCATTCTTCTGTGTGGCAAAACGACGCATCGATGGGAGGTCAAACGTGAAGGGCTCCGTGAAGCAAAGGAGGTCCAGTTCATACATGGCCGGTACGTCCGCTGCGCGTCCAAGGCGGAGTTGCCAGGATGCCATCATGACTGGGTCAGGCGGAGACGGTGAAGGAATCTTCACTACGCGTCACTGCTCGGTACATCGTGTCGCGCTCGAACGGAATGCGGCCCGCCTCCGTGATCATCCGGACGAGGTCGGCGCGACGCATTCCCTGGGGGGTTGTGGCACCGGCGTCGTGGTAGATCTTCTCCTCCACCACGGTACCGTCGATGTCGTCCGCGCCGAAACGCAGCGAGATCTGGGCCATCTGCGGCGTCACCATCTGCCAATAGCTCTTGATGTGGGAGAAGTTGTCGAGCATCAGGCGGCCGACCGCGATCTGTCGAATGTCCAGCATTCCGGTCGATTTGGGAATGTGCGCCAGCATCGTGTTATCCGGGTGGAAAGACAGCGGGATGAACGTCTGGAAGCCACCAGTTTCGTCCTGTACCTCGCGCAATTTGACCAGGTGGTCGACACGGTCTTCCTCATTTTCAACATGGCCGTAGAGCATTGTGGCATTCGAACGGAATCCCATTCCATGCGCTAGCC
>JAYVDT010000137.1:0-1835 GCA_043749265.1 Rhodanobacteraceae bacterium
TGCGGCGATGCGTTTCTGGGTGAGGGCATCGACTGTGGTTGTCTCGGGCAGACAGTTTAGCGGCATGTCGATGAGGGTGGTGATGCCTCCGGCGGCGGCGGCCCTGGTAGCGCTGGCGAAGCCCTCCCAATGGGTGCGGCCGGGCTCATTGACGTGGACGTGCGGGTCGACGAGACCGGGGAGGATAGCGTCGTTGCCTGTGTCGATGAGCGTGGCGTTGGGGGGTGGAGAATCGTACTCGGTGATAGCAGTGATGCGACCTTCGGAGACGACGATGCAGGCGGGGCGGGTGCCCTCCGGAAAGACCACGCGGCGCGAGATGTAGGCGGTGGGGAACAAGCGAGTGTCCCTACGTTACACCGGTCTGCGCGACTAGGTATCCTGAAAGATAGCCGGGGAGACCCCACCCTTATCCACGCTGAAGCCGTCGCTGAGGGTAAGCACCCGGAGCCAGTCTCAGGATTCGAGTTCGGCGGAGATCATATAAGCGGCGGCTTCGCGGTCCCACGTGATGCTCAGGACGTTGGGCTGGCAGCAGACCTGGCAGTCTTCAACGTACTGCTGGCGGCTGCCGCCGGATTCGTCGACCGTGGTTTCGACCCACTCGTAACAGCCGGCGCATTGGTAGTGAGCTTCATGCATGGGAGTAACCAGGAACAGTGATTAGTAATAAGTGGTGAGTAGTAAGCGGTGAGTGACTATTCGGAGATGTTGCCGTAGTCACGGGCGGGAGCTCCGGATACGGGCTTGCCTTCCTGGACGTAGTTGCGGTTCCACTTGGGGATTTCTACGACGTAGGTGCCGGGCTTTTCGATGATTGCCTGGCAGCCGAGACGGCTGGAAAGCTGGATGTCGGCAGCGGTCTCCATGCGGTCCAGTTCCTTGTCTTCTCCCTCTGAGATGCCAGAAGCACCCTGCTTGACCCAGAGATGGCAGGTGGTGCAGGCGCAAACACCGCCGCACGCGTGGTCAAGGAAGATGTCGAAGTTTTCAGCGACGTCGAGGAAGCTCATCGGTTCGCCGTGGCCCTCGTAGGGCAAGGAACCGAAAGGGAACTCTACGGTCTTGTCTTCCGGCAGGAACGTGACCCGCACCATGTTTTCCGCGGGGGGCTTCGAGAGATCGACGACGGGGAGCGACTTTGCAACGTGTTCTGACATGATGCTTTGATTCTACTGCGGCAAACGCAGGAGTATTTGCCAAGCATGTGGATGGACCACTAGATTTGCATTTGTCGGAAAAAGATTGAGGGAGATATGAATGGCGAATGAAGGACTGGATCGGCGGAACTTTTTGCGGACGATTGGTGGCGCCGGTGCGTTGTGTGCCGCGCCAGGTATGGCATTTGGTCTGAACACGAGCGAAGGCCACATTGTGCATGAGGTCATTCAGGCAGACCAAAACGCTGCCGAAAAGCCGAAGTTCAACATCAATTTTGCCGTCTGCGGCATGAGCCATGACCACATCCACGGCATGATTGGCGCGATCCAGCGCGGCGGTGGCGTGTTTGTCGGCTACATGGGCGCGGAGCCGGACAAGATGGCGGCCTTCAAGCAGCGGTATCCGGCAATGAAGATCTTCGCGTCGGAGAAGGAGATCTTCGATGACAAGTCGATCCAGTTGGTCATGAGCTCCACCATTGCGAGCGAGCGTGCGCCGCTCGGTGTGCGCGTGATGAAAGCCGGCAAGGACTTCCTCAGCGACAAGCCGGGCATCACGTCGCTGGCGCAACTTGCTGAGGTGCGCCAGACGATCTCCGAGACGCACCGGATCTACGGCATCATGTACAGCGAACGGCTTGAGGTCAAGGCCGCGGTCAAGGCGGGCGAACTGGT
>JAYVDT010000138.1:0-6371 GCA_043749265.1 Rhodanobacteraceae bacterium
CACCATATTCAATACCATTCTTAAAAACGTCCACGTCTGTCCCCGGCCCACACAGCCGTTCCAGCCCCAACTTCCGCCCCGGTACATCGCAGGTCTTGGTCGAAACAAATAGTCGATTCGAGGGGTCCGCAGCTGCCGGGCCCGTCAAATCACTGGCTTCAACGCGTACGATTCTATGCGCAGTCTCGACCACCAAGCCGTTCAGCGGGCGTCGCGTGCATACTGTGATCTCGTGCCCCGCCACCTGGAGCAGTCCGGCACGGACACCTCCGACTCCCCCCGCGACCTTGGCAATGCGCGCCTCCACAGCTATAGAATGTAGCGGCTTAGATCCTGATTCTTGACGATTCCCGCGACCTGCTGCCGAACGTATTCTGGATCTACGACGATAACCTTTTCGGTCGTGCCATCTTCCTTCTTGCGCTCGATTACGGGTAACGGCGCAGACACGGTCTCGCTCGGCACACCCAGAGGCGCAGATACGTTAATCTCGCCCACCACGCCCTCTTGCGAAGCCTCAAGCCGGCCAGCCTTCATCAGGTCCGGAGCCTGGAAGCTGATCTCATCCAGCACCCGCTCCATGATGGTATGCAGCCGGCGAGCGCCAATGTTTTCCGTCGTCTCATTGACCTTGAAAGCAAACGCAGCCATCTCGGCCAAAGCCTCCGTGGTGAACTCAAGCTTCAGCCCTTCGGTCTCCAGCAACGCGGTCGACTGCTTCACCAGCGAGCTCTTCGGCTCTGTCAAAATTCGTACAAAATCGTCTACGGTCAGCGAATGGAGTTCGACGCGAATCGGAAAGCGTCCCTGCAGCTCCGGGATCAAATCGCTTGGCTTCGAGACGTGGAACGCTCCCGCCGCGATGAACAGAATGTGATCGGTAGAAACCATTCCATACTTCGTACTCACGGTGGTGCCTTCGACGATCGGCAGAATATCGCGCTGCACACCTTCGCGCGAAACGTCCGGTCCGTGCCCACCTTCGCGTCCGGCGATCTTGTCGATCTCGTCCAGAAAGACGATGCCTGAATCCTCAACTCGCTCTACCGCGAGCTTGACGACCTGGTCCATATCGACCAGCCGTCCTTCTTCTTCCTGGACCAGATAGTCGAACGCTTCGGCGACCTTCATCTTGCGCTTTTTGGTGCGCTGTCCAAACAGTCCGGGTAGCACGTCCTTCAGCGACATATCGCTCTCATCCTGCCCCGGTGTAGCGATGAACTCGAAGCTCGGCTGGTTGCGATCGCGCACGTCGATTTCGACCATCCGCTCGTCGAGCTTGCCTTCGCGGAACTGTTGCCGCAGCTTCTCACGAGTCCGCTCCGCGCTGGTTTGCGGATGTTTGTGCGCATGTTCCGCGGGCGGCGTGTTCTCCTCTGAAGTCGTATCCATGGAGGCCGGAAGTTGAATTACATTGGTGCCCGGAACCTCCGTCGCCTCAGCCGCATGGGCCGCCGTGGTGGCCGCAGGCGAGGCTGGCAGCAACAGGTCGAGCAGCCGGTCCTCGGCATTTAACTCGGCCTTGTCTTCTACGTCTTCCAGCTTCTCTTCGCGTACCAGGTCGATCGAAATCTCCACCAGGTCACGGACGATTGATTCCACATCGCGGCCAACATAACCGACTTCGGTGAACTTACTCGCCTCCACCTTCAGAAAGGGCGAGTTGGTTAGTTTTGCCAGACGCCGCGCAATCTCGGTCTTGCCCACGCCCGTCGGTCCAATCATGATGATGTTCTTCGGCATGATGTCGTCGGCGAGCTCCGGCGGCAGCTTCTGCCGGCGCATCCTGTTACGCAGCGCAATCGCCACGGCCCTCTTGGCCGCGTGTTGCCCTACGACATACTTGTCCAGCTCCGCTACGATCTCTCGCGGCGTCAACTCGTCCAGCGCCAGCGCCTGGTCTTCAGCCGCTCCTGGTAGATAAATTGCCATCGTGTTCCTCAGTCTCCTGCTTTACTTGGACGCAGGTTCGGCCTTCAACTCTTCGATCGTCACCTGGTCGTTGGTGTAGATGCAGATATCACCCGCAATCTTCATGCTCTTCTCCGCGATCTCGCGCGCAGTCATATCCGTATTGGCCATCAATGCCCGCGCAGCAGCCAGTGCAAAGCTTCCGCCGCTGCCAATCGTCATGACACCTTCGTCGGGGTCGATGACGTCGCCGGTACCTGACAGCATCAGCGTCTGGTGCGCGTCCGCGACGATCAGCAGGGCTTCCAGCTGGCGCAGCATCTTGTCCGTCCGCCAATCCTTGGCCAGCTCAACGGCCGCGCGATTCAGGTTGCCGGCATACTGCTCCAACTTGGCCTCAAACCGGCTGAAGAGGGAGAATGCGTCCGCGGTGGAGCCTGCGAAACCGGCCAGCACCTTGTCGTTATAGAGCCTCCGAATCTTCTTCGCCGAGCCCTTCATGATCGTTGAGCCGAGCGACACCTGGCCATCCGCCGCCATCACAACCTGGTCGCCGCGGCGAACACAGATTACGGTGGTGGAACGAATTCTGCGCCCTTCGCCCAAGTCTAGTGGATGCCCAACCGGCTGCGCTGACGACCCATTTTTCTCTAAAACTATGCCAATATTCTGTCTTTTCTGCACTCCCAAGTATAACGCCAGCAAGTCGCCAGCGGAGTTCACCAGAATTGATCAGCTACTCTAAAGGTCCCATGGAGCCGCTCTTGTTGTTTCTTCGCAATCCGTGTCAAATCGCCGTAATAGCAGCCAGCGTCTCTGCCCTCATCGGGTTACTGGCGTATCGCTTGTTCCGCCGCAAACCGAGCCCGGAAGAGGTTGAGACCGCTCGTCGCAGCTACCTCACTGCGAACGGACACATTGTCGATGGCTCGCTGGTGGATGCGACGCCCAATCTCGCCCAGCCCCATACCCTCTTCTATTCCTATGGTGTCGGGGGCGTGGAGTACGAGTGTACGCAGGATATCTCCACCCTCACCGACAGACTCAGGCTGGATCCGTCGATGCCTGAGCTCGATCTCCCGATCCAGGTCCGCTACAACCGTGCCAATCCAGGCGACAGCATCGTTGTGGCGGAGGCGTGGAACGGGCTTTGGAGCTTGCCGCGAACAGGAAGTCAGTATTGTTTGACTGGATTACACTAAGGATATGCACATGGTTGCGTCCAACAACCGCACGATGCAGCGCATCCTCAAGATCTCACTTGCGGCCACGTTTCTGTACGTCGTCGCTACCCTCTTCTTTGGCTTGCGTTCGCACTCGTTGGCGCTGATCTCGGAGGCGGGCCACAACGCTTCGGACATGCTGGCCATTATCCTTTCGTTCGTCGCGGTGTACTTTCATCTGCGTCCTGCGACAGACACCAAAACCTTTGGCTTTCAGCGCGCAGGCGTGCTCGCCGCATTCGTCAACGCCGTCACGCTCATGGTGCTGGCCGCGTGGATTGGGATCTCCGCGATTCATCGCCTTTACTCCCCTGTCGTCGTCGAGCCGAAGATAATGATGATCGTCGCCGCTGCCGGCGTATTGATGAACGGCTGCATCGCAGGTCTGCTCTGGAAGTTTTCAGGCGACGTCAACATCCGCTCGGTCTTCATTCACATGCTTGGCGACACGCTCTCGACCGCAGCCGTCATCCTCGGCGGCGTTGGAATCCTGTTCACCCACATGCAATGGATCGACCCGATCCTGTCGCTAATTATCGCGGGTATGATCATCTGGAGTTCCTGGGGCATCGTCCGCGAGACGCTCAATATTCTGTTGGAAGGCATGCCCAAAAATCTGCGGCTGGCAGATATTCGCAACGCAATGCAGTCGGTTGAAGGCGTCAATAGCGTGCATGACCTGCATGTCTGGAGCCTGGGATCAAGCTCCCACGCGCTCGCCAGCCATGTGCTGGTAGACGAGATGCATCTTAGCGATTGCTCGCAGATTCTGGACAACATCCAGCACGCCCTGTTGAACAAGTTCCACATCTCGCATACGACGATTCAGTTTGAGATCACGGGCTGCGAAACCACCCACGGCTGTACCTGTCCGCCGTCCGCAGAGCCAGTTGCGCACGGGCATCAGCACGGCCACGATCACGCACACTAGCCCGGTCGCGCATTCTTTACCTCGCACAATGGTCTTGTTGTCATTCAGCAGCGAACAATGGAATTTGAGGTGGCGGGTCGCCGTCAGCTTCAAAAAGCGGTACCGATTTCCACAACATGCAAGGCAATAAAAAAGGGTCCGAGGAGAACCACCGGACCCTTTCAACACTTGCGACCAGCGTTACACCAACGTCGCATCCAACGTGATCTCCGCTGCCTTCAGCAAACGGGAGATGGGGCAGCCAACCTTGGCCGTCTCCGCAAGCTCGTCGAATTTTTCCTTCGACGCTCCCGGAACCTTGGCCCTGGTTGTCAGATGAATTCTGGTAACGGTGGGGCTCTCGCCGGTCATGTCCATCGTGACGACGGCGGTGGTCTCCAGCGTCTCCGGCACGAGCTTCGCCGACGTCAACTGTGCGCTTAGTGCCATCGAAAAACAACCCGCGTGCGCCGCTGCGATCAACTCCTCAGGGTTCGTTCCCACGCCATGCTCAAAACGCGTGCCGAAGCTGTACTGCGCTTCCTTCAGCGTGCCGCTCTGGGTGGAGATGGTTCCATTGCCTTCTTTCAGACTGCCGTGCCACACTGCGCTTGCGCTGCGATCCATTTTGTCTCTCCTTGAAGTTTCCGGGGCTCTATTTCGCCCACAGCCATCTGATGCATCGCCGTCGAGCGCGAACATGAAAATCTTACGCAGCTCAACGGCCCCTGCCAACAATTAGCGACTGGTCTGACTGTTCCTGCGTGCCGGCTCAAACTCATCGCCGGCGTTCCACTCGATTGGCTTGGCGTGCATCGCCTCCCAGCCAAGTTCCAGGCCAAACCGCGCCAGGTTGGCATTGCCCCGAAAGTCCATCTCCGGCGTGTAGTTGTCGCTGAAGTTGTGGTATCGATTATCGTTGTAGTCTTTGCCCTGTGCCTCGCCCCAAGCCCGATCGTGGCCTTCGAACTTATCCCCTGCCTCTACCGAAAAGGCAGGAATCCCAACACGGCTCATGGAGAAGTGGTCCGAGCGATAGTATGCGCCAGCCTCCGGCCGCGAGTCCGGAACAATCGTCAACCCAAAGCGCTTCGCCGTCGCCTGCACAGTCGGATAGAAGTTGGTCCGCTGCGCTCCGTTTACATTGACCTCCTCCGGCACGCCGATGGGCGGGATCGCGTCGAAGTTGATATCGAGCGCAATGCGTCCAGCAGGAATCGGTGGATGCTGCCCCAGGTACTCAGAGCCGAGCAGCCCCTGTTCTTCCGCAGTCACGGCCGCAAAGATGATGGGATGCGGTGGCTGCAGCCTGCCCATGCCCCACACACGCGCGATCTCCAGCAGGATGGCAGTGCCCGTGCCATTGTCCACGGCGCCGTTGTAGATGTTGTCGCCGGGCATGCCGGGAACAAAGCCAAGATGATCATAGTGCGCGGAGTACACCACGGCCTGGTGCGGATCTGTCTTCTCGCTTGCAGCAGCGCCCGGCAGAATCCCGATTACGTTTGCGCTCTGGAAAGGACGAATCGTGCTCTCAACATGCGCCTTCAGCTTGAACGGCAGGTCCATCGCCTTGAAGCCGCGCTGCCCGGCCCGCGTCATCTCCTTATCGAGATCCATTCCGCTCGCCGCAAACAGCTTCCGCGCCGCCTCCAGATGAAGCCAGCTCGCCGCCTCGAGCTTCGGATTGGAGTCATCGCGCAGGTACGTCTTCTCGCTGATGTTTGAGTTCTTTACGACACTCCAGCCATAGCTCGCCAGGTCCGTGCGATGAATAATCAGTGCACCTAAAGCACCCTTTCGCGCAGCCTGCTCAAACTTGTAGGTCCAGCGACCGTAGTAAGTCAGCGCTCTCCCCGCAAAAAACTTCGGATCATCCGACGGTGGATCGCCCACGATGCAGACGATCACCTTGCCCTTCACGTCAACGCCCGCATAGTCGTCCCACGCAAACTCCGGCGCCGTCACGCCGTACCCAACAAATACCAGTGGCGCATCGATATCGGCGACAGCGTGCAACTGCTGGTCAGACACCGTGTAGTCCTCGCCGAACTTCAGGGCAATGGTCCCACTCTTCGCAAGCGGTACAAACTCATAGCGCGTCTTTGCTGGCACCGCCTTCACGCCTACAAAGTTGATCTGCTGCAGGTAGCTTCCGCTATCACCTCCGGGCTGCAGCCCCGCCAGCGCAAATTGCGTCGCAATGTACTTGGCCGCAAGCTCAGCTCCACGCAATCCCGGGTACCGTCCCTCCAGCAAATCGTCAGCCAGAAATCGAACGTGCGCCCGAATCTTCTCTGCATCGATCGCCGCCTCGGTCTCCTTCA
>JAYVDT010000139.1:0-1832 GCA_043749265.1 Rhodanobacteraceae bacterium
GACCCCGAATACGCGCTGGCTTTCTTTGACCTTGGCAACGTGCTCGACGAGAGGCAGCGATTGAATGAAGCTATCGAGGCCTACACGCGTGCCATCGCCATCGTCCCTACCTATGCCGATGCCCACTACAACCTCGCGCTGGCATTTGAGCGTAAGAGCGATCGTCGCCGCGCACTGCGCCACTGGATGGCCTACGTGCGGCTGGATCCCGTCGGGCCATGGGCTGCACACGCCAAGGGTCAGGCCAGAAAGATTCTTGCGATGGAGAAGCTCCGCATCGTCAGCCGCAGCGGTCGCAAGGTCGCTAGCTAGCCCTCCGCTACCCATTCTTCTCGGGTAAAGCGCGTCTGAAGGGGCTGCGAACAATTCCAATCAAAAGCAGTAACCTCCATCCGAACCAGCCGTTTGATTCACGCCGGATCCGCTTCTAGATGAAGAGCCTTGTCGTTATCCAGAAGAGCATCGTCATCCGGCTTCAGTACCCGCGCATGGCCCATCACTTTCAACCTCGACTGGCTGGGAGAATCCAGCAGAAATAGCGGCACCGGGTCTTTGCGGGTGATTTGAGCCGATCAAACAGTCCCAAAAGACTCTATGCCTGGTTGGGCTGCGGGTTCCAAGGCCAAGATGCTAAAGTCATTTACGGATTGAAGGAGCATTCAGTGACGAAGAACGACCTCCCCCGGGCCTTGACCCAACTCAGTGAAGACGAGCGCATGTTCCAGACTTCCGTACGCCAGTTCGCATCCGATCGCATCGCACCCCTCGTCCGCCAGATGGACGAAGCGCAGCAGATGGACGCCAACCTGATCAAGCACCTCTTCGAACTCGGGCTCATGGGCATCGAGATCCCCGAGGAATACGGTGGCTCCGGCGGCACCTTCTTCGAGGCCTGCCTCGCCGTCGAAGCCATCTCCTCCGTCGATCCCAGCGTCGGCGTCCTGGTCGACGTCCAGAACACTCTATGCATCAACGCCCTCGCTCGCTGGGCCACGCCCACGCAGAAAAAATCCTACCTGCCGCGTCTTGCAAAAGATACGGTCGGCGCCTACTGCCTCAGCGAAGCAGCCTCCGGCTCTGATGCCTTTGCGCTCCAGACCCGCGCCACCCGCCGCGGCGACGACTACGTCCTGAACGGCCAGAAGCTCTGGATCACCAACGCCAAAGAGGCCGGCCTCTTCATCGTCTTCGCCACGCTTGACCCCGCACTCGGCTACAAAGGCATCACCGCCTTCATGGTGGAAAAAGACGCCACCGGCTTCAAGGTTGGCAAGAAGGAAGACAAACTAGGCATCCGTGCGTCCAGCACCTGTGAAATCGTATTCACTGACTGCGTCGTCAAAGAGGACGCGGTCCTCGGGGAACTTGGCAAGGGCTACAAGATAGCCATCGAAACCCTGAACGAAGGCCGTATCGGCATCGGCGCGCAGATGCTCGGGCTGGCTCAGGGTGCGTGGACCCACGCCGCCCAATGGGCCGCCACGCGCAAGCAGTTCGGCAAGGCCCTGGTCGAGTTTCAGGCGGTGCAGTTCCAGCTCGCCGAGATGGCAACCGAAATCGAGATGGCCCGCCTCGCCGTCTACAACGCCGCCCGCCTCAAAGACAACGGCAGCGAGTTCCTCAAAGAAGCCGCCATGTGCAAATACGTCACCTCCCAGGTAGCTGAAAAAGTGGCCAGCCTTGCCGTGGAAATTTACGGGGGTTCAGGCTTTGTCAAGGACTATCCGGTCGAAAAACTTTATCGCGACTCCAAGATCGGAAAAATCTACGAGGGAACCTCTTTCATGCAACTTGCGACCATCGCCAAACTGACCTTGGGTGTCCGCTAGTCC
>JAYVDT010000140.1:0-6354 GCA_043749265.1 Rhodanobacteraceae bacterium
CGATCCACATTGCCCTCCAGCTTGCGGAGAAAGAGACGCCCATCAGGATGAAACGGAGTGGTCAGCGGCAGGAAGATTCCATCAAGCAACATGGTTCTATTCTAACGAGCCGCTGAACTCGAAACGCCAATCCTGACCTCAATTGGGGATACAAACAACCCTGAAACTCCCGTATAAACAGTCCATGATGGAAGTTGCTGAAACTTCGCAAGGCAAGAGCGCTCGCCAAATCAGTACGGAAGCGATGTGGTTCTTCCTCCACAGCCTCCTGGCGGTGTTCACCCTGTTGGCCGTCGTGTTCGCGATGTACCTGGCGCACCCGGATCCGGACGCAAACGGACCCAAATTTCTCGGGACAGTACTCGGATTTTTTGTGCCGATGATCTCGGGCTTCTTCATAGCGCGGTCGAGACAAGACCATACTGCGAAATACACGTGGATCTCTGGACTGCTGGTCTTCGCCATTGTCTGCGTCTGGGTGCTGGACCTGCCAACGGGCCCTGGCCTCTGCGAAAAGTGCGGAGCCACAGAGAAGCTATCCCGCACCTTCTTTGAAATCGAGAACGGCTCAGGCTTGATGGCCGGCGACGGCCTGCTCGTCGGCACGTGGATACCTCTCTCGATGATCGGCTACGCTATCGGTGCAAAGTTTGGCCTGACCGGTAACCCAGATCGGTAATCCAGACCGGTAATCCAGACCGGAATTCAGACCGGTAGAAATTCCTTCGCCAAAGAAAAACGCCGTGCCCGGTAACGATTCACCGGACACGGCATTAAGTTGCGGCTGAACTCGCTTACTCCTGGCGTTGCGCATGCAGGGTCTGCAGTGCAACTACGCTCAGCGTGCCCTGCTGCAATGCGGAAATACCCTCCGCCGCAGCCCGAGCCGCAGCCAGCGTCGTGATGGTCGGAATGCGCGCCAGCACAGCGGCCCGGCGAATCGCCTTCTCATCGAAGAACGTATCCTGCCCGCGCGGAGTGTTGATGATCAACTGAATCCGATCGCCCTTGATCAGGTCCACGACATTCGGCCGACCTTCCTTGACCTTGTAGACGCGCTCCGGCTGCAGCCCGGCGGCTTCGAGCACAGCGGCCGTGCCATGCGTTGCAACCAGATGGAAGCCCATGTTCTGGAACTGTTTGCCAAGTTCCACCAGGCCGTCCTTATCATGATCGTTGACGCTAAGGAAGACGTTGCCCCGTTCCGGCAAGTGCTGGCCGGCGGCAATCTGCGCCTTCGCAAACGCCTCGCCAAAGTTGTCCGCCACGCCCATCACTTCGCCGGTCGACTTCATCTCCGGTCCCAGCACCGTGTCGACGCCCGGGAATTTGCCCCATGGGAAGACCGGCGACTTCACAAAGAAATGCGAGCCCGTGTCGAGATCCTGGCCCTCGCGTTCGCCACCAGCGGTGTACTGCGGCAGCAGGTCCTTGAGCTTGCGGCCAACCATAATGCGAGAGGCAATCTTCGCAAGCGGAATGCCGGTCGCCTTCGAGACATACGGCACCGTGCGCGAAGCCCGCGGATTGACCTCGATCACGAAGACCTTGCCTCGCTGAATCGCGAACTGAATGTTGACTAGACCCATCACACTCAAAGCCTTCGCCAAAGCGCGCGTGTAGGTGCGGATCGTAGCCTTTACCTCGTCGGTCAAGTCGACCGAAGGCAACACGCATGACGAATCGCCGGAGTGGATGCCGGCCTCTTCAATGTGCTGCATGATCCCGGCGATCACGACATCGTCTCCATCGCACAACGCGTCAACGTCGCACTCCGTCGCGTCCTCGAGGAAGTGGTCGATCAGCACCGGTCGTTCCTGCGAGTACTCAATAGCCGTCGTCATATAGCGCAGAACAGCATCGCGGTCATAGGCGATCACCATTGCTCGGCCGCCCAGCACGTAGCTGGGCCGCACGAGCACGGGATAACCAACGCGATCCGCACCCGCAACCGCTTCTGCCACGCTCGTTGCCAACGCACCCTCAGGCTGCGGAATACCTAATTCTTCAATCAGTCTGCCGAAGCGCTTGCGATCTTCTGCGAGGTCGATGGACTCCGGCGACGTTCCGATGATCGGCACGCCGGCCTTCTTCAGGGGCAAAGAAAGGTTCAGCGGAGTCTGTCCGCCAAATTGCACGATCATTCCGACTTCTGCGCCGGCGGCAGCCTCATGCTCATAAACGCCGAGCACATCTTCAAGCGTCAGCGGCTCAAAGTAAAGGCGATCGCTGGTGTCGTAGTCGGTCGAGACGGTCTCAGGATTGCAGTTCACCATGATGGTCTCGTAGCCATCTTCACGCAGCGCAAAGGCCGCGTGGCAGCAGCAGTAATCGAATTCGATTCCCTGCCCGATACGATTCGGACCCGAGCCGAGGATGAGGATTTTCTTGCGGTCGGTCGGCGCCGCTTCGTCTTCCTCGTCGTAGCAGCTGTACAGATATGGCGTGAAACTCTCAAATTCGCCCGCACACGTGTCGACCATCTTGTAGACCGGCATAACGTTTAGTTTTTTTCGCAGCGCGCGGACCGCCTCGGTGCCTTCGGCTCCGGTGAGTCCCCAGCCGAATGCAATCCGCTCGTCTGAGATGCCCATGCGCTTTGCCGTGCGAAGATCTTCCGCAGTGACGCTGTCGATACCCATGGCGCCGATGGCCTTGATCTCATCCGTAATCTGCTTCATCTGGTGCAGAAACCAGGGATCCATGCCCGTCATGTGAGAGACTTCGCGAACGGTCATGCCACGCTCAAAAGCGTAGCGAATGTAACTCAGGCGCTCCGGATGCGGCGTGACCAGACGCTGGGTCAAGCGGCGCGGTTCAATGCCATCTGCCGTCGCTTTTTTTCCCGTCTCAAGCGAGCGAATGGCCTTCATCAACGCTTCCTTGAAGGTGCGTCCGATGGCCATGACCTCGCCAACGGACTTCATCTGCGGGCTCAGGTTCTCATCAGCTCCGGGAAACTTCTCGAACTGCCACTTCGGAATCTTCACCACGACGTAGTCAATGGTCGGCTCGAAGCAGGCCGGAGTCGCCTTGGTAATGTCGTTCTGCAACTCATCGAGCGTGTAGCCCACGGCCAGACGCGCTGCTATCTTCGCAATCGGGAATCCAGTCGCCTTGCTTGCGAGTGCGGAGGAACGCGAGACACGCGGATTCATCTCGATCACAGTCATGCGGCCGTTCTGCGGGTTGACCGCGAACTGCACGTTACTTCCGCCGGTCTCGACGCCGATCTCGCGAATGACAGCAATGGCCGCGTCGCGCATCTTCTGATACTCGCGATCAGTCAGGGTCTGTGCGGGTGCGACGGTAATGGAATCGCCCGTGTGAACACCCATCGGATCAAAATTTTCAATCGAGCAGACGATGATGACGTTGTCGTTCAGGTCCCGCACAACCTCAAGTTCGTACTCTTTCCAGCCAAGTACACTCTCTTCAATCAGGCACTCGCTGACCGGGGAAAGATCGATACCGCGCGACAGAATATCCGACATCTCCTCGCGGTTGTAGGCGATGCCGCCGCCCGATCCACCCAGCGTAAAGCTCGGACGAATGACCACCGGAAACCCGATCTTGGCGGCAAAGGTAAGTCCGTCAGAGACATTGTTCACAAGCTGCGACCGGGGCATATCAAGCCCGATCTTGTTCATCGCGTCCTTGAACAAGAGACGATCTTCCGCCTTTTTGATTGCTTCGAGCTTCGCGCCAATCAACTCCACGCCAAACTTTTCAAGCACGCCGGAGTCAGCGAGATCGACGGCAAGATTCAACGCTGTCTGTCCACCCACAGTCGGAAGCACTGCGAAAACACCCGTTGCGCCCGAGGCCACTAGCATCTCGGTCTCGACCCGCAGAATTTCTTCCACGTAAGTCGCGGTCAGCGGCTCAATGTAGGTGCGGTCGGCGACTTCAGGGTCCGTCATGATCGAAGCCGGATTCGAGTTCACCAGCACGACCTCGTAGCCCTCCGCCTTGAGAGCCTTGCAGGCCTGGGTCCCGGAGTAGTCGAACTCCGCAGACTGTCCAATCACGATCGGCCCGGAGCCAATCACTAAAATCTTTGCAATGTCATTCCTGCGTGGCATTCATCTTCCAATCTTCACGAAACATCACGGCGAGGCTGAGCTTGCATTTAGCAGCACCCGCGTTGAGCGACTTCTATCGCTTCCACTCGTCCATCATCTTGCGGAAGTCACGGAACAAATAATGCGAGTCATGCGGTCCGGGGCTGGCTTCGGGGTGATACTGCACGCTGAACATAGGATCCGTCTTGTGGCGCAATCCCGCCAACGTCTGGTCGTTGAGGTTGGTATGGGTCTGTTGCACGTCGCTCGGTAGCGAATCTGGATCGACGTTGTAGTTATGGTTCTGCGCCGTGATCTCAACCTTACCCGTTGCGTGGTTCATGATCGGATGGTTGCCGCCGTGGTGGCCAAACTTGAGCTTGTACGTCTTGCCCCCAAGGGCCAGCCCAAAGATCTGGTGACCCAGGCAGATGCCAAAGAGCGGAGCCTTGCCCTTGAGCGCACGGACATTTTCAATCGCGTAATCGAGCGGTTCAGGATCGCCAGGGCCGTTCGAAAAGAAGATCCCATCCGGATTCATTGCCAGCACGTCAGCCGCGGAAGTGCGAGCCGGCACAACCGTTACGCGGCAGCCTTCACGCGTCAACATACGCAGGATATTTTCCTTGATGCCAAAGTCATACGCCACTACATGCATCGGTTTGCCGACACTGGACTCAACCGGCAGAAACTTATCGCCAGTCTGATTCTTCGGCTCGGCGTCCGACCACTCGTAAATCACCTTTGTCGTCACAACCGAGGCAAGGTCAGTGCCATCCATCTTCTTGATCGCTTGCGCCTTTGCCACCAGCGCGGCCTCATCGAGATGCTCGCCACTTGCGATCACGCCACGCATCACTCCATTCGCACGCAGGTGCCGAACGACCGCCCGCGTATCCACTTCCGAGATGACCGGAATGCCACTACGCTCCAAATACTCATCGGCTATTTCAGTTGAACGCCAATTCGAACTGATCGGCGAAAACTCTCGCGTCACCAGCCCCTCGATCATCGGACGGGCGCTCTCTGCATCCAAAGGAGTAGTGCCGTAGTTACCGATGTGTGGATTGGTGAGAACAACGATTTGCCCTGCATAAGAAGGGTCGGTAAAGATCTCTTGATATCCCGTCAGCGAAGTATTGAAGACCACTTCACCCGAGCATTGCGCGTGCGCACCATAACTCTTCCCGCGAAAGATGCGCCCGTCTTCGAGCGCGAGCATTGCCTGCATTGCATCTCCTGTATTTAGGCTCGATCCTATCGATTCTATCAGGTTGAACCCCCTCGTCTCAAAACCTGCAGACGCCGAAAAGATCAGGCACGGAGCCAAGCTCTTTTTTTGCAGAAAGCACTTACACTCCATTCGGTGATGGTCACGAAGGCTGCACCCCAGAGCGTTGGCCGCCAGAACCGATTCGGCAAGCAGAGCCGCACACCGAAAGCGGCAAGCATCAGCTTACGGACCTTATTCCCCTGGGAAAGAAAGTAATCCGCATTCGATCACCCACCTGCATCAACGCCGCCAGCTAAGTCGTTTGAATCTAAAAGAGGATCCAATTCGACCAGCAGGTCGCCACCCTCCACCTTGATCGGAAATACCTTCACCCGCTCATTCTCCGGATAATCCGCCACCCCGCTCCCCACATCGAACGCCCAGGAATGCCAGGGACACACCACCGCATTCCCCTCCAGCCATCCCTGCCCCAGCGGCCCGCGCCGGTGCGGACACCAGTTATCCAGAGCCGAAATCTTTCCTCCCACATTGGCCACACACAGAGCGACGCCCGCAGCCTCCGCCTCCATCACCTGCCCCTCCGCAGGCGCTTCACCCACGCTGCAAACTCTGACCCACTGCGTCATCAAACACCTCTGCTCCAATCCTAGATGCATCGGGCACCGGCCCCGCCGTCGGTGCTACCCTCGCATTTGAGCCCTATGGCAACTCCAACCCCAAAATCAACCTCGCGCCACCCCGCGCGGCCCCCCTCTGGTGCTCCTGAGATCGTCGACCCACGCTGGCTTTTGAAGGCGTTCGCCCTCACTGTCGGAGGCGCTGCCGTCCTCGGCTACCTATCCATCTGCCTGCTGCTGTTCCAGGGCGGCTGGCAGCGCTTGATCTTTCCTTCAACATCCGTCGACCACACCCCCATCAGCTTCTCCATTCCCTTCGACGACATCCATTTCGACGCCGCCACCACCGGCCGCCCACGCCTCACAGCCTGGTGGATCCCCGCCAAATCCCCCTCCGCGCCCACGATCCTCTTCCTCCACGACGTCCACGGCTCCCTCT
>JAYVDT010000141.1:0-1826 GCA_043749265.1 Rhodanobacteraceae bacterium
TTCTCCGCGCGAATCAACTGCTGCTGCTCATTCTGCAGTTCCACCTGCGCGCGCAATACGTCAAGATTGATTCCAACCCCAGCCTCTTTCGCGGCCTTCGCATGCTGATAAACAAGCTCGTCCTGCGTCACAAGCGCCCGCGCATTGCGCACCTGGGCCGCATCCGCAAGCGCCTGCAGGTACAGCCCACCCACCGAGAGCACCAATTGACCCCGCGCGCTCAGAGTAGCCCAGTTCGCCGCTTCGCCCGCTTTCTGCGCCGCGCGAAACAGAAAGTACGCCGGCACATTAAACAGCGTCTGCGAAACCGACAACTGCGCGCTCGTCGTATTCACCTTCACAATTGCCGGAATCGTGCCGTTAAAACCAGGAATCTTGACACTGCCCGGCTTGAAACCCCTTGCAACCAGATCGATCTCCTGCGCCTGCGTGTACGCCGTAGCTTGAATAGTCGGCGTCAGCGCACTGCCGACAGATAAAGTCTGCCCATGTACGTATTTCTCCTGCTGAACTCTGACAATCAGCTCCGTATTACTCTTCAGCGCGATCTGCACCGCATCATCCAGCGTCAGCGGAATCGCACCGGGCCTCTCCCGCTCGATCGAAACCCCACGCGTCAATTGCAGTAGACGAACCACAGCGCTCGGCGCCGCCGGCAATCCCGTACCCTGCGCTCCCGCACTTCCACACATAACAACAAAAAGGGCAACCGCCTTACCCGCCCCGGCCCCTTGGCTCATGCTATTCCGCATCATCACCACTTTAGAGTGCCATCCCCCCTGCCCGGTTGCGAAATTCACAACTTTTCTCCCACGCCACTAACATCACCTTCAACGACCGGGCTTGTCCATTCACGATTTACTTCCCTCGCCGCAACTTCCCGCTAAAATAACACTCATATACCTTATGCGTCTTACACCTATGATCCTTCGCGCCCTCCGCCTCCCCTTCATCGCTCCGGCTGTGCTTGCCGCTGCCCTCCTCGCCGTTCCCGCCGTCTCGCACGCGCAGAACGTCGCCGGTGCCGCCGGCTCTGGCACGCACTTCAAGGACACCTCCTCCTTCAAGCTCGCACCTGGCCAGAAAGCTGCCATCATCGTGTTCGAAGACCTCGAGTGCCCCGCCTGCGCCCACGCCTCCCCTATCGTCCACACCGCCATCGAGCACTACAAGATTCCTCTCATGCGCCATGACTTCCTCATCAAGTCACATGAGTGGAGCAAGGACGCCGCCATCACCGCGCGCTACCTCCAGGACAAGGTCTCGCCTGAGCTCGGCGACCAGTTCCGTAGCGACGTCTTCTCCGCCCAGCAGACCATCTCCGGCAAGGATGACCTGGCCGGCTTCACCCGAAAATGGTTCACCGACCACAAACAGCAGCTTCCCTTCGTGATGGATCCCAGCGGTCGCTTCGCTGCGGAAGTTCAGGCTGACTGCACCATGGGAGAGCGAATCGGCCTCAACCAGACCCCCACCATCGTCGTCCTCGCACCCAACGGCTGGACCCAGGTCATGGACATAGCCCAGCTCTACACCACCATCGACAGCGCTCTCGCGCAGTCCCCGGCCAGGTCAGCCATCCCCGTAAAGAGCGCAGCCCGCAAGCCCAAGCTCGCCCAGAAGTAGTCCACCCGACATAGAGCTTCAGCGGATCGGAACGATTTACCGCCTTCCGATCCGTATTGCAGCTTCGTAGACATTTGTTCGGGGTGGACCGGGAACTTTTTTCGGTCCGATATACTGAAGACTTGGTCAATCAACTTATCTTCGCCAATCTCGTCCACCGCCCGCTCCGCACTTTTCTCTCCGTCCTGGCCATCGGGGTC
>JAYVDT010000142.1:0-1825 GCA_043749265.1 Rhodanobacteraceae bacterium
TCAAACCGCCAGGTGGAAGCGCTCCGCAGGAATTGCGTCGAGTTTGGCGTCCAGCTTTACGATGTGCAAGCCCCAGAGCAGGGAATCGTCCACATCATCGGACCGGAACTCGGCCTTACTAAGCCCGGCATGACGATCGTCTGCGGCGACTCACACACCAGCACGCATGGAGCTTTTGGCGCACTTGCGTTCGGCATCGGCACCAGCGAAGTCGAGCATGTGATGGCGACGCAGACTTTGCCGCAGGACAAGCCAAAGACGTTCCGTATCAATGTGGATGGGGAACTGCCGGTAGGTGTGACGGCGAAGGATATCGTGCTGCACATCATCGGCGAGATCGGCACCGCAGGAGCGACGGGCTATGTAGTGGAGTACGCCGGCTCGGCAATTCGCGCCCTATCGATGGAAGGCCGCATGACCATCTGCAACATGAGCATTGAAGCCGGTGCGCGCGCCGGCATGATAGCGCCTGACGCCACAACCTTCGCTTATCTCCAGGCCCGTCGCTTCTCGCCCGTCGGCGCTGACTGGGATGAGGCTGTTCAACATTGGCAGACTTTGGCGTCGGATGAAGGCTCAGTATTCGACCGCGAACTCAACATCGACGCGGCAACCCTGACGCCAACCGTCACCTGGGGCACTTCGCCCGGCATGGTGACCAGCATCGACTCCAATGTCCCGCTCCTCGACCCTGCCCTAAGTGAATCCGACCGCAATAACTTCAACCGCGCCCTCGAGTATATGGATCTGAAACCGGGAACGCCGATGCAGGAGATCGCCGTCGACTGCGTCTTCATTGGCTCCTGCACCAACGCACGCATTGAAGATCTTCGTGCCGCAGCCGCTGTCGTACGCGGCTATCACGTAGCAATATCCGTTCGCGCAATGGTCGTCCCAGGCTCGCAACAGGTCAAGCATCAGGCTGAGCATGAAGGCCTAGATCAGATCTTCACCACCGCCGGCTTCGACTGGCGCGAGCCCGGCTGCAGCATGTGCCTCGGCATGAATCCGGATATCCTCGCCCCGGGGGAGCGCTGCGCCTCCACGTCCAACCGCAACTTCGAAGGCCGCCAGGGCCGCGGTAGTCGCACCCATCTCCTTAGTCCGGTCATGGCCGCTGCAGCTGCAATCACGGGCCACCTGACCGACGTCCGCAAGTGGAAGTTCAAAGCTGAGCGCGCATAAAACGGATGAACAAGGACTAAAGACGGAGCATGAGCAAAGGTAAAGAAAAGTGAAAGGCAACGATCTGTCGATGAGTCCAGTTGATCATTTTTGAACCAGGTTTATCCCGCCAAACCGCGGTTGCCCCAAGGAGCTACACATGCAGCCCATCAACACCCTGACCAGCATCGCCGCACCGCTCGATATCTCGAACATCGATACCGACCAGATCATTCCAAAGCAGTTCCTGAAACGCATTGAGCGCACGGGCTATGGCGAATTTCTTTTCTTCGACTGGCGCCGCATCCAGGAAGGCCTACACACCGGAGAGCCCAACCCAGACTTCACTCTCAACAATCCCGCCTACCAGGGCGCAAAGATCCTCATCGCGGGCAAGAACTTCGGTTGCGGTTCCTCCCGCGAGCACGCCGCCTGGGCCCTTACCGACTTTGGTTTCCTCGCCGTCATCGCCCCCAGCTTCGCCGACATCTTCTTCTCGAACGCCGGCAAGAATGGCATGATCCTTGTCCGCCTGTCGGAAGCCGACGTCAACCTCCTGACGCAACGCAGCTGCCTGAACCCACAGCACCAGATCACCATCAACCTCGAACAGCAAACCATCTCGGACGACGAAGGTTACAGCGGCACTTTCGAAATGGAC
>JAYVDT010000143.1:0-1824 GCA_043749265.1 Rhodanobacteraceae bacterium
AACGCCAACCAGCAAGACCTCCAGCCGCTCGCGCAAGCCGGAGTCCCCGGCTACAAATGCTTCCTTCTCTACCCGGGCTGCGATGGCTTCGGCCTCATCGACGAGCCCAACCTCCGCGCTGCCATGCCGATCCTCGCCGCGACCGGCCTGCCGCTGCTCGTCCACGCCGAACTCCCCGGTCCGCTCGAAGCCATTGCAGCATCGCTCAGCGACCACGACTGGACGAAGTACGAGACCTACCTCGCAAGCCGCCCGGAGGAGGCCGAACTCGCCGCCATCCGCCTCCTCATCGCGCTCTGCCGCGAGTTCGGCACGCGCATCCACATCGTCCATCTGGCCTCCGCGCAGGCTCTGCCGCTGCTCCGCACCGCCAAAGCAGATGGCTTGCCTATCACGGTCGAGACCTGCCCCCACTACCTCCACTTCGCCGCCGAACGCATCCCCGATCGCGCCACCTACCTCAAATGCGGCCCGCCCATTCGCAGCGAAGCCAACCGCGAACTCCTCTGGCAAGCCCTCGCCGACGGCACGATCGACCTTATCGCGAGCGACCACAGCCCCTGCCCCCCAGAGATGAAACGAACCGAAGAGGGAAGTTTCCTCACCGCCTGGGGAGGCATCGCAAGCCTGTCTCTCGGACTCCCCATCATCTGGACCGAAATGATGAGCCGGGCCATAAATCCGGGTGAGATGTGGGGTCTCTCCCACCTCGCCACGCTTATGTCCACCAACTCCGCCAAGCTGGCCGGCCTCGCCACCCGCAAAGGCCGCATCGCCCCTGGCTTTGACGCCGATCTCGTCATCTTCTCGCCTGAAGTCACCTTTACTGTCAGCCCCCGGCACCTCCACTTCCGCCACTGCATCTCGCCCTACCTGGGCGAGACGGTCCACGGCGTGGTCCAGCAAACCCTGCTCCGCGGAACGCCGGTCTATGACCGCGGAACCTTTCCCAACCCCGGTTACGGACACGAGGCCCACGCATGAACCCAATCACCGCCGCCGACGCCCAGTACGCACTGGAGCTCTGCGCCCGCATCGCTGCCATTACCGACGTTCCCGGCACCATCACCAGGCTCTTTCTCTCGCCCGCCACCCATCAGGTCCACGCCCTGCTGCGCGAAGAGATGGAATCGCTCGGCATGACCGTCCGTCTCGACTCCATCGGCAACCTCCGCGGCCTTTACCCGGCGCAGACCCCGCAGGCTCCCGTGCTACTTGTTGGTTCCCACCTCGACACCGTCCCCGACGCCGGCCCTTACGACGGCATCCTTGGCATCGCCGCCCCGCTCGCCCTGCTTCGCGCGCTGAAGGGCAGAAAGCTCCCATTCGCCATCGAGGTTATCGCGTTTTCTGAAGAAGAGGGCATCCGCTTCAAGCTCCCCTTCCTTGGCAGCCGTGCCCTCACCGGCAACCTGTCCTGTACTGAACTTGGTCGAAAGGATTCCGAAGGCATCTCCATCGCGCAAGCCATCCGCAACTTCGGCCTCAACCCGGACAGTCTTGCCGACTGTGCGCCCACCCCCAACACCTTCGCCTTCCTCGAACTCCACATCGAGCAGGGTCCCGTCCTCGAATCGCTTGACCTGCCTATCGGCATCGTCTCCACCATCGTTGGCCAATCCCGTTTCGACTTCACCTTCCACGGCCAGGCCAACCATGCGGGCACCACCCCCATGAACCTCCGTCGCGACGCCCTTGCCGCCGCCGCCGAGTTCATCTGCTCGGTCGAGCGCTATGCTGGCAATCATTCGAGCCTCATCGCCACGGTTGGCACCATCCACGCCAAACCCGGCGCCTCCAACATCATCCCCGGCACCGTCACCC
>JAYVDT010000144.1:0-1813 GCA_043749265.1 Rhodanobacteraceae bacterium
ACCCACCTCGTCGTAGGCCCCGGCATGAAGCGGGTTCCGATGCCCCCCCGCTACGCGGCCGTCTTTCAGGCCGCCCAGGTCCCACTTGAAGTCTGAGTAAATCCGGGTGCCCCATGTCTCGCTTCTGAGACATGGGTTTTACTGAACCCTGGGTCCAAATCTTTTGGAGATCCCCACACCGGCCGTCAACAACTCATCCAGCGCTTCAAACTCCGGCAACTCCGCCCCAAGCTCTTTCAAGACCCGCAACAACACCTCGGTAGGCAGATTTCCCACCAGAGCATCCTGCGCGAACGGACATCCGCCTAACCCGCCAATCGCGGAATCAAACCTCCGGCAGCCAGCCCCGTAAGCCGCCCTCACCAGTGCTTCCGCACCGTCATGGGTGGAGTGCAGATGCACCCCGATCTCCACACGATCATGCACTGCCATCACATCCGCAACCACATCGGCGACGAGCTGCGGCGTCGCAAGCCCCACGGTATCCGCCAGCGAGATCTGCTTCACCCCACAATCCAACAGCAAGTCGCAGGCGTCCACCACTTCATCAATCGACCACGCATCCCCATAGGGATTCCCAAAGGCCATTGAGATATAAGCCACCACATCCAGCCCGGCCTTGAAACCCAGCGTCCCCACCGCCTCCAAAGCCTCCAGCGACTCCTCCGGCGTTTGGTTCTGATTCCGCTTTAGAAAGCTCGGCGAGACCGAATACGGAAACCCGAGCGTCGATACCGCCCTGGTCTTGATCGCCCGCTCGGCCCCTTTTTCATTCACGCAGATCCCAATAATCTCCACGTCCTCTGGAGCATCAAGGTAAGTCAGCACCTGCTCCGAATCCGCCATCTGCGGCACCGCCGCCTTCGACACAAAGCTCACCGCATCGATGTGCTTGAACCCCGCCGCAATCAACACTCGCAGGTAATCCGCCTTCACCTCCGCCGGCATCACTCCCGGCAATCCCTGCCACGCATCCCGCGGGCACTCCACTATCTTGACCATTTACTTTTCTCCTAACGCCGGCGCTCACGCCACCGCACCCAGTCACTCCACAGGCTGATTAGAAACACAAACGTTACGGCCGCATCCAGAAACCAGAAACCCTGAACCTTGAGTGGCTGTCTCGGAAACCAGATCGTGCAAGGCATTATCACCATGCGCGATCCCGACTGCACATAAACTTCCTTCGGCGTCCTGCCATCCTTGTCTACGCTATCGCATTCGTCACGATTCGACATGGCCCAGATATGAATCCCGAGTCCAATCAAAAGCGCCAGCATAAGCGAAACCGTTGTCTTCCGCGAGATCAAGTCTGAATGACCCCGGGATTGAACTTCGGCACGTCCGCATTCAGCGAGCAAGCTTCTAACGCCGTCATCAGCACCTCGCGCGTCTGCGCTGGATCAATGATCGCATCGATCCACAACCGCGCCGCCCCGTAACGCGGGTCCGCCGCGGCATCGTAGCTCGCCTTGATCTCATCCCACAGAGCCTTGCGCTTGGCGTCGTCCACCACCTCGCCCGACCGCTCCATCTGCTTCGCCCGAACCTCCGCCAGCGTATTAGCCGCAGCGGCCCCACCCATGACCGAGTAGCGCGCCGTAGGCCACGCAAACAGAAACCGCGGATCGTAAGCCTTGCCACACATGGCATAGTGCCCGGCCCCAAAGCTGCCGCCAACAATGACCGCAATCTTCGGCACCACGCTGGTAGATACGGCCGAAACCATCTTTGCACCCGCGCGGATGATGCCGCTCCACTCCGCATCCTTGCCCACCATAAATCCATTCACGTCATGCAGAAAGATCAGCGG
>JAYVDT010000145.1:0-6306 GCA_043749265.1 Rhodanobacteraceae bacterium
CGGCAAAGCCGTCTCTGCTGGACCTGCAGATAAGCACTATCCCACGCCGATCGACTAAGTGCCTGTGCCTTGACCAGTGCACCATCGATGCATTCCTCAAGCAGCCGGATCCGCTCTTGAGGGGACATGGCAAGGAGCGTGGGCTGGTCGCGCGTCGTTTCCCAGAAGCCTCGCATCACGTCATGGACGATGCTCCCACGTTCCCGTGCATCGAGCCCGGCCTCCTTTGCCTCTGGTTCAGTCGCATGCAGCCGCTTCTCTGCAAATGCCCTGAAGGCACATGCGGCTTGTAGCTGCAGGACGGTTGCGCCGCCGCGGACCGTACCCTCTGGCAGCTCCGCAATCTGCTGCTTGTCGATAAATTCTTCGAACGGAAGAGCAATGCGTTCAGCCGATGAACCTTCCTCCTCAAAAGCACGCAGAGCCAGGTGAGCGAGCAACGGTGAAGCCCTGCGAGCGTCTTCTTCGCCTTGTCGCGCGTAGCTGAAGACCACCCTGGTCGCCGAGGCTGCGATCCGCTCGGTCAAGTCCTTCGCTAACTCATTGTCGCGCGTCCAATCTGCCCCGGGCATACCCAGCGTGCGCTGCACGTTCCAAGGAATCATAGGGTTTGAGACGCTTGCGACCGGCCACGAAACATCATCGGCACCAACAAACCAAAGCGCATCGAAGGGAATGCCGCCGGTTTCGAGTGGCCCCATTATCTGCACCGGCGCATTGGTTGACGTGGGTGCAAAAATCTTCTGCTCGGCGATACGCGTAAGTTCGTTCAGCGCCTCCAACGTGGTCACGCGACTGCCATCAAAGTCCAAGGTTGCAAGCTCATCCAGTGTGCTCTCCCAGCTTCGCCGCGCGTAGAACGTATAAGAGTCGTTTTCCAAGCCTTCGCCGAAACCTCCTGCGTCCAGAAACTTGCGAAAGGCGTCGCTCCATTGCGCATGGCTGCGTCGCTCGGGCTCTTTCACTCCCGGCTGAAAAAGACGTTCATCCCTTGCGGTCGTCTCCATTCCGCGGACCCGTCTCCGCAGGCCCGTCAGTGCCGCGCCAAACTTGGAACTATGGAGTAGCCTGCCCATTTCTGCGAGCGCCATCTCCGGGCGAAGAGACTCGGCTTTTCGCAGCGCAAATGCGTCGAAGTCCGCGATCGCAAGCGCTTCCGCACCGGTACCCCCAAAGAATCTGGAGCGCAACAGCAGGCTAATGGATTCAAAGGGCAGCGGCTCCAGCGCCCATTGCAGAAGATTCAAAGCCGCAGCCCCCAGCGCAGTTTTGGCAAGCGGCTGCCCTAACGAAAACTCAAGTAACGGCGCACGAGCGGGAGCTTGGATTGGCTGCGCTTCGGGGTCCAGAATCTCACTGAAGATGCGCTCGATCTCTCCTCGCCGCTCCGCCAGCGCCGGGACAATTACAGCAATGGTGCACATGGGTGACTCATTCAGACGCCGCCGAATCCACCATGCAGCTTCACGCAATTCGGAAATCTCATCATTTGCCGCGCAAAGTTCACCTGCAGATACGATCGCGGTCCGTATCCGCATAACAGGAAAGCCTGCCAACCCGATCGACTCCAGCAAATCGGCCGACGCCGGCGGTAACGCATCGAAGTCTACAAGCAGCAGACCTGCGTCCGGTACAGGGAGCAGCCCCTGGGCCAAAGCGGCACCAAGCGCCGCCGGCAGTTGCGCGGCAGAGAGGTACAGGTTGCGCGTGCTGCGTCGTTCAAACTCCTGCGCCCAGCGTTGAAATGCCTTCGTATCGGTGCTTATGCCAAACTCTCGCAGCCGTCTCTCTCCGCGATAAAGGCATGTCAGGCTCCATGCACGAGCGGTCATCTCGGCCAGTGAATTGCTGGAACGCAACCCTGAGACCTCGCGGTCCGCAGTCAGAATCGAACGCCAGATGGTGTGCTCCTGGCTCCGGTTCAGAAGCATGCGGCTCTCGTCGCCCGCAATGACCATTCCATGCCACATGGCCGCCATCCAGGTATCGAGCGCGAACACCTTCGCGGGCGTCCATTGTGGATGTCCTTCAGCCCGCATCGCTTCATCAAAGCTCCGGCTCAGAGCTCTTGCAACTCGTTGACTCGCGGTCAGAACGGTCATCCCGCGCAGCATCGCATCGAAAATACGCGTCGCAAGCTTCGTCGGGATTTCGCCCTTTTGACTCGGCTCCATCGTCTGTTTATACGCTTCCGTAACCGTGGAAATCAGGTCCGCGCAGATCGTCCCGCTGTTGAGGTCATTGCCAGCAGCAGCATCACCATCGCAGCCAGTGTGGGCAGCACCAGCGCAAGCTGCAACGACCCGCTCCGCGTAGAAATAACTCCCATCAACCACGGCAGAATAGCCGCGCCAATCCCAGACGCAGCCATAATCATCCCAGCCTGCCGTGCGGGTGGCCGAGTCGCCATGACCAGCGCAAATGTAGCCGGAAAAATAGGAGCCAGGCAGATTCCCAGCAGAACCGCAAAGATGGCAATCAGGCTCGCCGTGTGCGCCAGAGCCAGCGCCCCCGCAAGCAGCGCCGCAAGTAGCAGCGAAATCCGCAGCAGCGTAAGATCCCGGATTCTCATTAGCATCCACGCTGCCAAAGCTCGGCCGGAGGTCAAGCCGCAAAGAAACAGCACCATTGTGTACTCGCTCAACACCAGCGAGCTTTTGCCATAGCGCAGCGCGTAGGTCGTCAGCCAGCCGCTCAGACTGGTCTCCAGCCCTCCGTAGAGCACCATCAAACCAGCAAAGTACACAAACAGCACGCCCGGCATGTGGTTCGAGACCTTCTCGCTCGCAGCCTTTACCGCGTCTTCGCCGGCTTCTCTCATCTGGAAGTAAAGAATGGTCAACACCGCCAGAAACAGACAGGCAAACCATGCAAGCAGATGCGACAACAGAAAGCGCGATGCCAGCCAGGCAGCGCAGAGCGGTGACAGCAATGCTCCAAAGCTCCAGGAAAAATTCAGCCACGACAGCGCAGCCCCCCGGTGCTCCGTGTATCGCGCCCCTGCAATGATGTTGATGGTTGCAATGCTGCGTCCCACGCCAAATCCCGCAACCGCAAGCGCCGCGCACGCGATCCCCAGACCGGGAGCGAGCGCGAACCCCAGATAGCCCAGCGTTGCACAGGCAAGGCCCACCTTCAGGCTCCATTGCAGTCGTTGAGAGGTAGTCCCGCCACCCAGCGTGGCCCCGCAGAACTGCGCCATCAACAGCAGTCCACTCTGGGAGTCCTTCAGGTGCCACTGGCTCGCAAGCAGCGGCAGCACTGGACCGAGCATCATCGTCCCCAGACCGCACAGGACAAAGGCGGCGTGCATCATCGGCAGCGTAGGAGCGGTTTCGGCCTTGGTACGGTCTTGGATCAGAGCCTCGGTATGCACACAGCCATTATCATCGTGTTATGTCACTTCTAGCCCGCCTTGCCGCGCTTTGTCTCTCCATCTCAGTCCTCGGCAGCCCGCTTCTCCTCTCAGGCTGCCGCAGCGAGAGCAAGTCCAAAACCCAGCAGAATCAACAGAAGACCTTCCATCTCCGCGGCAAAATCGTTGCGACAGACCCAGTAGGCGGCCATGTCACAGTCGATCACCAAGCCATCGCTGGCTACATGCAGGCCATGACGATGTCCTACAAGCTCGTCGAGCCAAACACTATTTCAGAGCTCCATGTGGGTGACGTCATAACTGCCCGCGTCGTCGTGGACTACGACGCTGCCGGTCCCCTTAGTCCGCGCCTCGACCAGATAGTCGTCGTCGCCCAGGCCCGCTCAGACACAAAACCTACCGTCCAGTACCATGTTCCCCAGCCCGGAGATGTCGTCCCGGACTTTCATCTCCTCAATCAAAGCGGCAAGCGGATTCACCTCGATCAGTTCCGCGGCCGTGTCGTTTTACTTACCTTTATTTACACTCGCTGCCCGTTGGCAGACTTCTGCCCCCGCATGAGCTCGAACTTCGCCGAGATCGACAATGCCCTCGCAACCGACAGATCCATCTACGCCAAGACCCACCTCCTGAGCATCAGCTTTGACCCCAAATACGACACGCCCACCGTCCTGCGCAGCTATGGCGGCGCCCATACTGGCCGATTCACCAATGAAGACTTCGCCCATTGGGACTTTGCCGCGCCTGCGCTCGCGGACCTCGCCCCCCTGGAGCAATACTTTGACGTTGGCGTTACCACAGGAGACCCAGCCGACGCCGCATCCGTCATGCACTCCTTATCTACAGTCCTCGTCGGTCGTGACGGTAAGGTGATCGCCTGGTATCCCAGCAACGAGTGGAAGCCCGCTGACGTCATCGCCCAGATGAAGCAGGCTGCGGTTTCATAAGCTTTCCTGCATCGAGTATCCTTTGAGAGAATCCATTAGATAGACAAAAGGTGACAGAGTGGCAAAACTGACGATCGTATTTGGAGTCTTGTTGATTATTGTGGGCGTTACCGGCTTCGTGCTCACGGGGAGCGATCACCCCACCGCGCTAATCCCCGCCTTCCTTGGCGCGCTCCTGGCCATCTCTGGCGGCCTTGCGAATACTGAAGACCCCAAACGCCGCATGCTGTGGATGCACATCGCCGTCACGATCGGCCTTGTCAGCGTGCTGGCCACGCTCAAGTCCACCTACGACGTATTTCAGATTGCCCACGGCGTCGAGTACCCCCATCCCATTGCGATCGAAGAAAAGGCCGCCACCTGCCTGCTGAGTCTGATCTTCGTCGCTTTCGCCGTTCGTTCATTCATCCAGGCCCGCCGGAATCGTGCCTCCAAAATATAACGGCGCGTAATGCCCGGCCAGAAAGGCTTCTCCCATGGCTTCATCCCTAAGTCCGTCAAGTTTTAACGGTGGCATGCCATCGGGAGATCGCCCCTCGCGCGGTGCCGGCCGCGCGACCACTGCCGGCCTTTCGGCGGCCCGCCCCAAGCCCAGCTTCAGCAAGGTGTGGCCGCAGATTTGGGCGCTCATCAAGCCGCGACGCTGGCTTCTCGCCGGCAGTTTTTTGCTCATGGTCGTGAACCGTGGCTGCAGTTTGGTTCTCCCCGCATCCTTCCGTTACCTCATCGACGAGGTTATGACTCCCCACAACCTCAAACCCCTGCCCAGGATCGTCATGGTCGTTGTGATCGCGACAATTGCGCAGGGCATCACCTCTTACTCGCTCACGCAGCTTCTCTCCAAAGCCGGCCAGCGCCTCATCACTGAGCTGCGCATGAAGGTTCAGGCTCACATCGGCAAGCTGCCCGTTTCGTTCTTCGACGAGAACCGCACTGGCACCCTCGTCGCCCGCATCATGACCGACGTCGAAGGAGTCCGCAACCTAATCGGCACCGGGGTGGTTGACTTCGTCGGCGGCGTTCTCACCGCAATCTACGCCTTCGGCTACCTGATTCGCCTCAGCGTCTCCATGACGCTCCTGACCTTCGCAATCCTGGTCGTCTTCGCATTCATCCTGCAGCGCGCCTTCAAGACTATCCGTCCCATCTTTCGCGAGCGGTCCAAGATCAACGCAGAAGTCACAGGCCGCCTCACCGAGTCGCTCGGCGGTGTGCGTGTCGTCAAGGGATACCACGCAGAAGACAGCGAGGCCAGGGTCTTCGCGACCGGCGTCAAGCGCTTGCTCGCCAACGTTATCTCATCCCTCACCGCGCAGTCGCTCATGGCACTCGCCTCCACGACGGTCCTCGGCGTCGTCACCGCGCTGATCATGTTCCTCGGCGGAAATCAGGTCGTGCACAACCAACTCACTGTCGGGCAGTATGTTTCCTACGTCCTGTTTCTCGCGTTCATGGTCGCTCCGATCGCCCAGTTAGTCTCGATCGGCACCCAACTCACCGAGGCTGCGGCCGGTCTCGACCGCACCAACGAAATACTCAATGAGCGCGAGGAGGACGGCGATCCGGGCCGCACTCAGAACATCGAAACCATGCGCGGCGAGATCGTCTTCGACAACGTAGTCTTCGAGTATGAGAAGGACAAGCCTGTCCTCCACGGCATCACGTTCGATTCGCAACCCGGTACTGTAACTGCCCTCGTCGGCTCCAGCGGCTCGGGCAAGTCAACTATCATCTCGCTTGTTTGCGGCTTCCACACGGCCACCGGCGGACGCATCCTCGTCGATGGGACAGACCTCGCCACGCTCCGCCTCAGCAGCTATCGCCAGCAGCTTGGCGTCGTCCTCCAGGAGACCTTCCTCTTCGATGGAACTATCCGCGAGAACGTCCTTTTTTCACGTCCTCTCGCAACAGAAGAAGAGTTTCTGGAAGCCTGCCGCGTAGCCCGCGTGGACGAGTTTGCCGAGCGCTTCCCGGAGCAGTACG
>JAYVDT010000146.1:0-6303 GCA_043749265.1 Rhodanobacteraceae bacterium
CCCTTTACCGGTACGACCTTGCCCTTGGACTTTCCAGCGGAGGCGGCTTTCCCAGCGGGCGCAGCTTTCCCTGACGACTTGCCAGCAGCCTTCACAGCATTCTTCTTTGCCACTGGCAGCACAATCACCTTGGCCGCAACTTTCTTCGCCGAACGTTGGGCGACCTTCACGGGCTTGGCCAGAATCTTTTTCTTGGCGGCAGGCTTCATAGGGGTCGGCTTGGCAGCTGGCTTCCCGGTTGGAGCCGACTTCGCAGCAGCCTTGCCAACAGGCTTTGCGGGTACAAGGTTAGCGGCCAAAGGCTTCTTCCCCTTCGCAGGCGGCGCAGCCTTCACAGCGACGTTCTTTGCGGACGGAGGAGGCATTTTGACCGCAGGCTTCGCCGGCACTTTCGTGACCAGCTTGGCGGGAGGCGGCGGAACCACTTCCTTCTTCACCACCTTGATTACCTTTTTGTCCGCGAAAGGAGCGGGTACAGGAGTCGACGCCGTCTCGGCTTCTTCACCAGCCGCTAGCTCAGCTGCTTTCTCTTGCGCTTTGGAAGCCTTTTTGGCACGGCTTTTGGCCGGCTTCGCTTCCTTCTTGGTAGCTCGCAGTCGCCGCATGCTGACGGGCGGCGGCGGCGCGGGCGGCGAGTACGGCTCGAGAAACAACTTCATCTCCTCCGGCGTCGACAGATTGCCATCCATCAGCTCGAAAAACAGCTTCTCCAGCAGATCTTCATAGTCTGGAAGCTCCGGAACGATGCGCATCTCCTGCATCAACGTGTAAGGCATCTTCTGCCGAGCCTGTGGCCAATCGTTATAAAAGCTCTTGTACTTGTTCTGGAGCGCGACATTCTTGGTCGAGAAAGCAACCTGCAAAACCGCCTCCGGACGCGCCGACATCAACAAACGCCAGGTCTGCGACGGAAGTACCACGCCCTTACCCGTAAGCTGCGCAGTCAGATCCTTTGCATCCCCTTCCAGAGCGTCAATCTCGGCCACAAAACCTTGGCGCGGGAAACTTGCCTTCAACGTCGCAATCTCCTTCGGCGTAAGTCTCGCGGTCAGGATCGGGAAATTCGCGGCGGCGGGATCCGGATGGACGCTTTGCATCTGAAGTTGCGTTTGCGCTTCACGCAGCCTCTCCAACTCCGCAACGTTGACCTTGGACGAGTTCCAATAAGGCGCCAGATACTTCATCCAGCCTTCCGTCTCGAGGCGCTTGAGCACGCGGAGAGGATCTTCCTCATGAACGATCTCCTCCAGTTCATACCCTCGCTGAAAATCCGACATCGCGGAGATATGCTCGTCGTTCTTGCTGTTTTCGTAACGAGCTTGGGTCTTTTCGTCCATCAACCAACCTAACCGGGCCATCAGTCGCGTCGCGCGAATCATGCGAATCGGGTCGTCGATAAATCCGTAATTGCTCACCAGCCGCAACTCCCGATTTTCGATGTCGGCAATGCCATTCAGCGGATCCATGAGCAAGCCGTAGGAACCTTCGTTGAGCGAAAGCGCCATCGCATTGGCGGTAAAATCGCGCCGGCGTAAATCGTCCAAAATCGTGGCAGGCTTTACGACAGGCTTGCCAGGCTTGGGAAATGTAACGCTGAGAGTACTTCCAATCTCCATCCGAACGCTGCCGGGAAAACGTAAAAATAGGGCCTGTCCGGCCTCGTTTTCTCCTTCAACAATCGCCCCCATTTTTTCTATATCTTTCTTCAACTTGAGGGCGTTCCCTAAAACCACCACATCCAGATCACGCACCGGAGATCCACTCGTCAGATCGCGAACAGCGCCTCCAACCAGAAACACGGTAAGGTTCTTCGCGTGGGCAACCTCCCGCACCATGCGGAGAGCCGACCGTTGCGCTGCGGAAAGGCGATGTTCAAGAAGAGAAATATAGTCGGCCATAACGTCTGCTTAACTCCATTGGGCCTGAAAGATTACCGCAAGTGATTCATTATCAGTTATTTATGGATTCTCTGAGGATGTTCGCAAAAAGTAAATGTACCACAGAGAGTATTGGAATGACTACACGTTCTGCACCTTTTTCGTTGCGTGCACCGTTCCTGTCCGACAATCCGCCTGACGGCCGACGGCAGGAGCGATGGCGAAATCTCGTAAAAAAGTGGCCATCCCGACACTCGAGAACCAACTGCAGGCAGGCTACCTGCCAGCAAGCGGCCTGTTGGACGCATTAGGATCAGTCGATCTGCTGGATCTTCAAGCGCGCCATTCACGAGTGCCCTTACAAACCGTCCGCTGGATTGCTTACGTCCGCGACTTCAACCTGCAGGACACCCTCGACCAAGAGCGCCTCAATCGCAGGACTTTTCTCGCGCGCTCCCGAACCGACGGTCTATGGGTTCGCCTTACGCTGCATGGCGCCGAGACAATGGAAAGTTAAGCAGCCCCCGACCTTTCGCTCTCCGATGGCTTTCGGGAAAATGCCGGAATCTTCCTGATTCCGCCCGATATCCGCTCCAGTACTCTGCGCTTGTATATTCCGCGCATTGCAATCACAGCGATGCAGCTTATCGCTGTTGTCACA
Organism: Rhodanobacteraceae bacterium; assembly: GCA_043749265.1. Classification (GTDB taxonomy): domain Bacteria; phylum Acidobacteriota; class Terriglobia; order Terriglobales; family Acidobacteriaceae; genus Edaphobacter. The sequence goes on from JAYVDT010000146.1 coordinate 2,539, forward strand.
ACGCCGTCCAAACCAAAACCCGCGGCTAGTGACGGGGAATCGCAGGGCCGCTTGTTTATATAAACCTCCGCTACAATCCAGCCATGAAACTCGCGGAGATTGCAAAGCACCTTGGCGGCCAACTGGATGGCGCCCCGTCCGTGAACATTACGGGAATCGCAGGCATCGAAGAGGCTGGTCCAGGTCAGATCACCTTTGTTTCCAACAAGAAGTACGCTCCTCTAGCACGCACAACGCGAGCTGCAGCGGTGCTGGTCGAACCCGATTTCCCAGAGATCACCGCTGCGACGATCCGGCTCTTAAACCCCTATTACGCCTTCGCACGCACCATCGAGTTGTTTTACACGCCCCCAACCTATGGGCCAGGTATCCATCCGACAGCCGCAATCGCCCCGACAGCCAGAATCGGCGCCCGTGCACATATCGGTGCTTACGCAGTCATCGGCGAAGACGTCATCATCGGCGAGGACGCAATAATCCATCCTCACGTCGTCCTCTACCCCGGGGTGCGCGTCGGTAACCACTTCCTGGCTCATGCCCATGCCGTTGTGCGAGAGCATTGTCGCCTTGGGAACAATGTGATCCTGCAAAACGGAGCAGTTATCGGCGCGGATGGATTTGGTTTTGCACGTGTCCCCACCGGATGGTCAAAGATCGTGCAGTCCGGTCCGGCGGTCCTTGAGGATGACGTGGAAATCCAGGCAAATGCTTGCATAGATCGCGCTTCCATCGGCGAAACCCGTATTCAACGTGGCGCAAAGGTCGACAACCTTGTCCAGGTCGGACACGGGTCCAATGTCGGCCAGGACACCTTGCTTTGCGCACAAGTAGGCTTGGCGGGCTCTACAGCCATCGGAAAAAACGTTATCTTAGCGGGGCAGGTGGGAGTCGCGGGTCACTGCACAGTCGGCGATGGAGCAATTGCGACAGCCCAATCCGGCATCCCCAATGACGTCGCGCCCGGCAAGATTGTCAGCGGCTACCCTGCCGTCGACAATCGGCAGTGGCTGCGATCGGTGGCACTCTTCAACCGCTTGCCGGAGCTGCTGCGTAACTTGCGTCGCGGTCAGTAGGAACCCGGACTGCTATCCTTGGCCAATGTATTTTCTTAGGGTGTTGGTTGCGGCTACAGTTCTCGGATCTTTGTTGGGCTGTCACTCCTCTTATATCGATGCGGCCATTCGAAACAGGACCGAACGCCCGCTCAACCTGGTTGAGGTCGACTATCCAAGCGCCAGTTTTGGCACGCAGGTCCTGATGCCAAAGTCGGATTTTCACTACCGGTTCAAGGTGCTGGGAACAGGCCCGACCAAGGTCCTCTGGACCGATGGCGCACATAAGGAGCACTCTGCGCCGGGCCCCGACCTCCAGGAAAAGGACGAGGGCAAGCTGACCGTGACCTTCACAGATGGCGGCCCGGTCTGGGAAAAATCAATATCTAACCACGGACAACCGCGCTAACCCGCTATTTTGGCAGGACTTGAACCTACGGCTGCGGTTGAATCAAAGTTAGTTTTCCCTGCGCTAAACTCAAGGCTATGCCGCAGGGTTTTTTTATTACATTTGAAGGGCTTGACGGCTCGGGTAAGACGACTCAGATAAAGCTGCTTTCAGAGTGGTTAACCTCCGCCGGCCACACGGTGGTGAGGCTCCGTCAACCCGGGGGCACTGCACTCGGTGACCGGATTCGCGGCACTTTGCTGGATTCCGGGTCCGAGGCATCGCTCGGAATTATCGCTCCGCTTGCTGAATTGGCTTTGATGTTTGCCGATCGAGCTCAAGCCATCGCAGAAGTAATCCAGCCCGCTCTGGCAGCCGGTTCTATCGTCCTATGCGACCGCTTCACAGACTCCTCCGAAGCCTACCAGGGCGGAGGTCGAGAGCTTGGCAGCAAACGCGTACTGGCGCTGCATGGCGCTGTTTGCGACGGGCTCCAGCCCGACCTGACCATTCTGCTGCTGCCTGATCTAGCGGCTTCGCTTCATCGTGCGCGGCGGCGCAACACGCGTCATGTGCGGCAGCATGGGACAGATGAGAACCGCTTCGAGCGCGAAGGCGACGCCTTCTATGCGCGTATCCACAAGGCCTATGAAGCAATTGCGGCCAGAGATCTGCATCGCGTCAAGACGATCCGGGATGATGCGTCCATCGATGCTATCGAAGTTCAAATTCAGGACGTTGTCGCGTCTCGGCTTCCCGGACGGGTGGTGTAGCAAATGTCGAATATAAAGTGTGCCGGGGGACCCTGGCGGATGCCGCCAGGGTTGAAACGCAGCCTTCCGTACTATGCATTCAAGCCATGGGTCAAGCTTGGCAGCCCCATCCTTTTGTTTGAGCACTTGCTCAAAACCTATGGCAATATCTCCTACTACGAGTTCCTGGGAACGCCGATCATCTTCGTCAACGACCCGGAGTACATTCGCGAGATTCTGGTCACCCAGGGTTCTGTCTTTGTAAAAGAACGCACCGTAAAGCGCATGAAGATCCTGCTCGGCGACGGTCTCATCACATCCGAAGAGCCGTTTCATATGCGGCAGCGGCGAATCGCTGCGCCGGCATTTCATAGGCAGCGCATCGCGGCCTATGGCGACCAGATCGTCGCCTCGGCGGTCATGGCGCGCGACAAAATCGTCCCCGGTGTGCCCTTCGATATTGCGTCGGCCTCAATGGCTCTGTCGCTCGAAATCGTGGCGCGCACGCTGTTCGACACCGAAGTAGATGACGACATTCGCCGTATCAACGATGAAGTCAACATCATCATGGATCTCTACAACTTCATCGTGGCCTTTCCCAGTATCGAATCGTTTCTGCATCTGCCGATCCCCGGAATCGTGAAGTTCCGCAAGTCCAAGGCAAGGCTGGACGCGGTGGTCGATCGCCTCATCCGCGAGCATCGCGAGGCCGTTGTCAAAGCTCAGACCGAGGGCGTAGAGCCAGACCGAGGCGACCTCCTTTCCATGTTGCTGAGTTCAAAAGATGAACTACTCGACGCGGATGGTAAGCCCACCGGACAATACGTGGGAATGTCCGACCCTCAGGTGCGGGATGAAGTTCTTACGATCTTTCTGGCCGGCTATGAGACCGTCGCGAACGGACTGACGTGGACATGGTATCTGCTGTCTCAGAATCCGGAAGTCGAGGCAAAGCTCCACGCAGAACTCGACGCCGTTCTGGGAACGGGCGACCAGCGGCGGCTTCCCGTCCTCGCCGACTATCCTGCCCTGAAGTACACCGAGCAGGTCTTCGCCGAGTCCATGCGCCTCTACCCACCGGCCTGGGCGATGGGCCGGATGAGTACCAAGCCGGTCGAACTCGGCCCTTACCGGATTCCGCCCGGTGCGCACTTTTTCTTCAGCCAGTACATGATAGGGCGCACTGAAGAGTTCTTCCCCGACCCCCTCAGGTTCGATCCCGATCGCTTCACCCCTGAAGCCAAAGCCGCTCGCAACAAGTACACCTACTTCCCCTTTGGCGGCGGGTCGCGACAGTGCATCGGCGAGTCGTTTGCATGGATGGAAGGAGTCTTCTCGATCGCCACACTCGCACAGCAGTGGCGCTTCCGTTACGCCGACCCAACGCCGCCAGTTCCACAAGCCAAGATCACGCTGCGACCACGCGATCCACTACGCGTAGTCGCCGAGGCTCGGACCTGATGGGCGATCTCTCTACCTCCGGGTTGGTCTTGCATGCCCTGCGGACTGAAATCTTTACGAGTCCACTCGAAAGCCTGGCCTTCTTCCTCGGAATCGGGAACATCGTGCTCCT
>JAYVDT010000147.1:0-6300 GCA_043749265.1 Rhodanobacteraceae bacterium
GCGCACCAGAACGCCGCTGCCGAGCGACGAATTCTGAATGACTGAGTAGGAACGGATGCGGCAGTCGCCTCCGATGGAGGTTGCGCCGAGCAGTTGGACGTATGGCTCGATGATGGTGTCGGCAGCGACGTCGACTTCGGGATCGATGACGCAGGTCTCTGGCCGGAAGATGGTGACGCCTTGGGCCATGAGTTTGCGCGTGGTGGCGACCCGCATGGCCTGGTCGAGGTGCATCATCTCGGCGATGGTATTGGCGCCTAGCACTTCGTCCACGCTATCAGCCTTTATGGCTACGACTCGCTCGCCATCTGCGACCAGCATGGCCGCGACGTCAGTCAGATAAAACTCGCCATGCACGTTGTTGGTCGAGAGGGAATCGAGCTTGGCGAAGAGGGATTGAGTGCGGAAGCAGTAAATGCCGGAGTTGATCTCCGGCGTATGCAGTTGGTCCGGGCTAAGCGACCTCTGCTCAATGATTGCCGTCACCTCGGGTGCGTTCGGTTGAGATCGGAGGACGCGACCATATCCGGTTGGGTCGGGTGGCTCCGCAGTTAAAATAGTCATGGCTGCTTGCTCAGCGAGATGCAGTTCGCAGAGGTTGCGAATGGTCTCCGAGCGGATCAGCGGGACGTCGCCACTGAGAACGAGCAGGTTCTCGGGGACTGTCTCACCGGAGAGCGCGAACCATGCCTGGACCATCTGGAGAGCGTGGCCGGTTCCGCGCTGCTCGGCTTGCAGGACAAACTTGACGTCGGTGTGCTTGACGGCTGCGGTAACGCGCTCGGACTCATGGCCCACGATGCAGTAAATCCGGTTTGGCGGAACGATGGTCTTGGCGGCGGCGATGACGTGGAGCAGAAGGGCCCGTCCGCCGATCTCGTGCAGCACCTTGGGTCTTTTTGATCTAAGCCGCGTCCCCTTGCCCGCTGCCATGATCGCGATGGCAAATCCATTCAACATTGTTGCAATCCTCTATTTCGATGGAGGTGCGGCGGCAGGGGGTGGCGGAATCGTAATGTCGACGTTTGAGACGGTGCCAAGGCCGGCCAGCGGGGTTCCGAACTGGTCGCCGTTACCGACTACGACGATGGCTAGCTTTGACACGTCGATATATTTATTTGCGACGCGGGTGACGTCGGCTGCGGTGACGCGCTCGATGCCAGTTTTGTACTTCTCAAGAAAGTTGGAGGAGTAGCCATAAAGAGAGAGCACGACTTGCTCGTTGAGGGTTTTCTCGCGGGAATCGTAGTTGAAGATGAAGGAGTTGAGGACCTGATCCTTGGCGTTGTGTAACTCGGTCTCGGTTGGCGGATCGGTCTTCAGGCGGCTGATCTCATCCAGCATGGCTTTGGTTGCAGCCACGGTGCTGGCGCTTTTGGTTGCGGCACCGACGGTGAAGGTGCCCGGATGATCGTAGGATGCGCCGAAGCTTCCGCCGACGCTGTAGGCAAGGCCGAGCTTGGTGCGTACGTTCTGGAAGACGCGTGAACCAAAGCCGCCGGAGAAGATCTCATTCATGACGCTGAGCGCGTAGTAGTCAGGGTTGTTGCGTTCGGTTCCCAGGCCAACTATGAACACGTTCGACTGGTTAACATCAGTCTTGTTGACGAAGTAAACGCCAACCTTGGGGTCAGTGAAAGTTGTGGATAGTGGGCTAATTGGCGTGCCTTGGGCGAGACCGTCGAATGTCCTGCGCAGCTTTGCTTCCATGGCGTCGGAGTCGAAGTCGCCATAGACTGCAACGATCATGTTGTTGGGGACGACGGTGCGGTCGTGCCATGCGGCGAGATCGCTGAGCTGAACGGCAGCGAGGGTTGAGTACTCGACTTTGCGGGCATACGGACTATCCTTGCCGTAGACGACTTCAGACGCCTGCCGACGTGCGATTCCGGACGCATCATCGTTCCGGCGGGCGATGCCGGCTTCCATCTGACGCTTGGCAAGCTGCAGCTTCTCCTGCTTGAAATCGGGATGCAGCAAGATGTCGCGTGTGACTTTGAAGAGCTGATCGAAGTCGGTCTTGAAGCCGGACCAGGTGACGGAGGTTGTGGCGAGGCCGCCACCAGTTTCTACGTCAGCGGCTTTCAGGGCAAGAACTTCGTCGAGGGCATCACCGCTTTGCGTGGTGGTGCCGCTTGTCCGCCAGGTCTGGCCGTAGAGACTTACGAGGCCTACCTTGTCCGCGGGCTCATCACGGCTTCCTCCACGGATCAGGATTGACCCACTAATGAATGGGAGCTCGTGGTCTTCCTGCAGAAAGATGACCATACCGTTAGATAGCGCAATCTTCTTCGGCTGAACGGGCTTGAAGTCGTGGAGGGGAGGGATCGGGATTTTCTTCCACGGCTCAGTGGTTGCAGACGCGGCGGTGTGCTTGGCCGGAACCCTGGCGTTTTGAGCCGCGACGAACTGTCCTAACAATCCGGCAAGAAACACCGTAGTCCCCAAGAATTTGAGCATTCCCATTGGCTTCCTCATTATTCACCGCCCTTCGTGACAGACTTGCCCGCGGGCGTCGGTATGGGCGCAGTGGGTGCGGCAAACTCAATTCGCGCGCTGGTCCGGTTGCTTTCGACGAAGGTCTTGTTGGCGACGCGACGAACGTCTGCCTTAGTTACGGCATCGATCTTGGCGATCTCTCTAAACATCACACGCCAATCGCCGTACATGGTCTGGTAAGTGGCGAGTTGGTTTGCTAAACCCTGATTATCGGCTAGGCCGCGCAGTTTGTCGGCTTTGGTGCGGGTCTTGTATTGCTCCAGTTCGGCGTCGGTAACGTCTTCCACCTTCAGCCGTTCGAGTTCCTTGTGGATGGCTTCGCGGACCTCCTCGTCGGTATGGCCGGGGAGAGGTACGCCGAGCACGGAGTAGAGACTGGGGTACTTCGAGCCTGGGAATCCACTGAAGCCTTCGGCTGCGACGGCAATCTTGCCGTCACGAACGAGGCTGCGGTAAAGACGGGCAGTGCGGCCGTTCGAGAAAATATCGGAGATCGCGTCATAGACGGCGTCGTCGGGATCGCGGTAGTCCGGGCGGTGGTAACCCTCGATGTAAAAGGGCTGCGACTGCTCGCGAATGATGACGCTCTTTTCTGCGAATTGTGTCGGCTCCTGGGTTGTCATCGGTGCGGGCCTGGGGCCGGCGGGGATTTTGTCGAAGTAACGCTCGAGAACGGCCATTGTGGTGGACGCTTTGACGTCGCCGACAACAGCAATAACGATGTTGGACGGAACGTAATACTTCTTGTGAAAGGCGTCGGCCTCGGTCGCGGTGACCTGGGAGATCTCGCTTTCCCAGCCGACGCCGCTGCGACCATACGGATGTGCGACGAACGCGGTTGCGAGGAGTTGCTCGATCATGCGGCCGATGGGGGCGGAATCAATGCGCATGCGGCGCTCCTCCTGGACGACGTCTCGCTCTTTATAAAACTCGCGCTCAACGGGGTGGCCGATGCGGCCGCTCTCCATGTAGGCCCAGAGCTCAAGGCGGTTGGAGGGCATGCTCCAGAAATACTGCGTTGAATCTTCGGCCGTGGATGCGTTCAGGCCCTCAGCACCGTTTTGCTCTGCGAGTTGCGCGAAGGCGTTGGGGACGACGTACTTCTCCGCGGTGATCTGCGCGTCTTCAAAGCTTTTCTTAAGCGTGGCTAGCTTTGTGGAGTCTTGGCCGACCCTCTTTCGGAATTCGTGGTCGTAAGCGGCGTAGGTTTCCTCGACCTTCGCAAGAGCGAGTTTCTCGGCAGAATAGTTGGTAGTGCCGATCTCGTCCGTACCCTTGAACGCCATGTGTTCGAACATGTGAGCGAGTCCGCTTTGACCCTGGGGGTCGTCCGCAGAACCTGCGTTGACGAGGGTGTAGTAGCTGAAGACGGGAGCTTCCGGCCGCTCGCACACAATGAGGGTCAGGCCGTTCGGCAACACCTTAACAGTTGTGCGCTTTTCAAAGCTGGCCATATCCTGAGCACTCGAGCCTGCAGCGAAAATGACCGCCACTGAGCAAATTGCGACCATTCGTATCCATACTTTATGCAAGCAAACTCTCCCTTTTGGTACTCCGTTCGCAACTTTACGATACCCGTCCCTCGTGATTGTACGTTGTATAGGCGCGTTGTTCCCGCCGGTCTATCTCCTCCGGGTGGCAATGCTCCAGAGATCGGCTCCGAGGCCGATCAGCCCGTAACCAAAGCGCTTCAGGCCGCTTTCGGCAACGGCAGTTACGGAGCCTACGACATTTTGGAGGAACATAGTTCGTGTCCACTGGTTGCGGGTCGCCCCAGGACCGTGACGGAAGCTCACGGCGGCAGCCTGGGTCCAGGCGCCGGACTCGACTGCCTTCAAAAGCCGCGGATAGCCGTTTAGAAGTCCGGCTGGGCCGAGGTTATAGGCCATGTCGAGCAATGCCATTTTTACCCCGTCAGGATAGCTGTCGTATCCGGTCAGATGTGCGCGCAAATCGCCTTCGAAGCCCCCGAGGACGGTTAGCAAGAGGGAATCGATCTCATTCTTTGTCAGTTCCGGGCCGTCCTTACGGCGGTAGAAGAGAGCTGCCCGGCCCATCGGCAGCGCGTCAACGCGTGAGAACTCGGCTGCAATTTCTTCTTCCGTGGCGCTGCGCTCGCCGAAACGGAACGGAAGATGCGCGGCCGCGGCGGGATGGGGAAGCATGAGGCCGACGCCGACTGTCACCCTGCCGACAGTATCCAGATACATCCAGGGGATGGACCCCTCAAACTCTTCCAATTTTGCAAGCGATTGCTCAAGATAGGCCGCCATGATTCCCACAGCCTAACATCTAGAGCCTGTGAGTTGAGGGTTTAGAAAATCTCTGCTTGACGAAATGAATGACCATTCAGTAATCTCACGTCCGTCGGGACCTACCCGGCAAACCGGGGTTCAACCAGCATGTGGAGTTCGTCGCAGACGTATCGTCAGATCAATAAAGTTGCAGTTCTGGGAGCCGGGACGATGGGTTCTCGCATTGCCGCTCACATCGCCAACGCAGGAGTTCCTGTTGTGCTACTGGACATGGTGCCGCCCGGATTGCCGGCGGATGCGAGCCCGGCGGAGCGCAACAAGTTTGTCTTGTCGGCGATGGATGGACTCAGGAAATCGAAGCCCGCGGCCTTCTTTTCGGTGGACTCTGCACGGCTGATTGCGCTTGGAAACTTTGATGACGACATGGTCCTGGTCGCCGGATGCGATTGGATCATCGAGGTGGTTGCGGAAAATCTCGAAATCAAGCGCGCACTACTGGCCAAGGTGTTGCAACATCGGAAACCAGGGACCATTACGACGACCAACACTTCAGGCCTACCGATTGCGGATATCGTTGCCGGGCTTGACGGGGACCTGCAGACCCACTGGTTTGGAACCCACTTCTTCAATCCGCCGCGTTACATGCGCTTGCTGGAGATTATTCCGACACCGGCTTCTTCTGCGGAAGATATTGCAGTTATCAGTCACTTCTGCGATCAGCGCCTGGGTAAGGCAATTGTGCATTCGTACGACCAGCCGAACTTTATTGCAAACCGGATTGGGACCTTCTCGATGGGGAATGCAATCCGTCTGATGATGGCGCAGGGATTGACGATTGAAGAAGTCGATGCTCTGACGGGATCGGCGCTTGGCTGGCCAAAGACCGGCACGTTCCGGCTAGGCGACCTGGTTGGAGTGGATGTGCTGGCGCATGTGACCACAAATTTTTCAGCACAGGCGGCAAAGATCAAGGACGAGCGTCAGGATGTTCAGCTTGCGAGCTTTATCGGCAAAATGCTCGAGAACAAGTGGCTCGGCGATAAGGTCAAGCAAGGGTTCTACAAAAAAGAGGGCAGGGATCAAGAGGGGCGGGACCTGCGCCATGTGCTTGACTGGCAGACGCTGGATTACAACCCCTCAACCCGGCCAAAGTTTCCTGCGTTGGAGATGGCGAAGCCGGTTGAGTCGACTGCGGATCGAATCAGGCAGTTATTGCACGCTGATCCCGCGAAGGATAAGGCTGCTGCATTTTACTGGCCGTTGCTGACTGAATTGTTTACTTACGCGGCAAACCGGATTTCGTCAGATGGGTCGCAGCCTGCCCAGGATATTGTTGCGATCGACACGGCAATGAGGACGGGCTTCAACTGGGAGCTTGGACCCTTCGAGATGATGGACGCGGCGGGCGTTCGCGAGACTACGGAGAAGATGTTGGCACAGGGTAAGCCCGTATCGCCGAACGTGGAGGAACTGCTTAAAGCGGGTGGCGAGAGATGGTACCGGGATGACTCTTTCACTCCTGGCGGGCGGCAGTTCTTTGATCCGT
>JAYVDT010000148.1:0-1808 GCA_043749265.1 Rhodanobacteraceae bacterium
CTCTTGATCACGTTCGAAAATTCCGTCTCGCCTGCCATCCCAAACCTTTCCGTACACCCGACCAAGATACCCTTTCCGACCCACTCCACGCACCCCGTCCAAAAGAACTGGCCCGCACATTCCCCCCAGCCGTTACACTCAACCCACGCAATAATCCCAGCTTTCACGCAGGAGAGTCCCGCTTGCCTCGATTTACCGGTCTGCTCGGCCTTTTCGTCTTTCTCGGACTCGCCTATGCCTTCTCCACCAATCGCCGCGCCATCCAGCTGCGTACCATCGCCTGGGGTCTTGGCCTCCAGATCCTCTTTGCCTTCCTCGTGATCAAGTGGAACTACGGTCAGATCATCCTCGCCAAAGTCTCCAATGTCATCACCGGGCTGCTCGCTCACTCGGCAGACGGCTCCTCGCTCGTCTTCGGCAGGCTCGGCGACCCCTCAAGCGTCTTCTCGGTCTTCGCCTTCGCCGTCCTCCCCACGATCATCTTCGTCTCCGCCTTCTTCGCTATCCTGTACCACATCGGGCTCATGCAGCAGATCATCAAGGCCGTCGCATTCGTCATGCAGCGGACGATGGGAACAAGCGGGGCGGAGAGTACAAACGTCGCCGCCAGCATCTTTATGGGCCAGACCGAAGCCCCCCTGACCATCCGCCCCTTCCTCGCTAATGCCACCCGTTCCGAACTCATGACCATCATGACCTCTGGCATGGCGCACGTCTCCGGCGGCATCATGGCCGCGTACATCCTCTTCGGCATCAACGCCAAGGACCTTCTCTCCGCCGTTATCATGACCGCTCCCGGCACCATTCTCGTCGCCAAAATGCTTGTCCCCGAAACCGAAGTGCCAGAGACCGCCGGCACCGTTCGGATGCCGCCCAATGAAGAGCACAAGAACGAAAACTTCATCGCCGCCATCGCTCGCGGCACCATCGACGGAGGGCAGCTCGCCTTCAACGTCGCCATCATGCTCCTCTCTTTCGTCGCCCTCGTCGGCCTCTTCAATGCGATCATGCACGGCATCTCCGTCTTCGCCTGGGGCCTGCATTTACCGGGACAGCCAAACGGCCATCTGTATTTTCCCGACTCCCTTAACCACGTCCTCGGCGTCGTCGGAGCCCCCGTTGCATGGCTCATCGGAATCCCCTGGCACGACTGCAAGATCGTGGGCAATCTCCTCGGCACACGCACCATCATCAATGAGTTCCTTGCCTTCAACGAGCTCGGCAAGCTCAAGGCAACCCTCGACCCACGCACCTTCTCCATCGCCACCTTTGCCCTTTGCGGCTTCGCGAACGTCGGGTCCATCGGCATGCAGATCGGTGGCATCGGCGCACTGGTTCCCAACCGCCGAAACGATCTAGCCCAGCTTGGCCTCCGCGCCATGCTCGCGGGCACCATGGCCAACCTCATGAGTGCCAGCATCGTCTCAATGCTCATTCAGTAACCCGGAGGTTGGCCGAACCATGAAATGGCAGATCGCCGCGCTCATCATGCTCCTGGTCCCGACCACGACAATCACCGTCAAATCACAGACCCTGAGCTCTCTCGTCAGCCGCAATCGCGTCCTGATCGTCTTCGCTTCGTCAAGGGCGGATCAGCAGTTTCAGCAGCAGCTAACCCTCCTGGCGCAGCACGCAAACGACATGCAAGAGCGCGACCTTATCGTGGTGCCAAACCTGTTTCACGCCGAAGCGAAGGCATCGCAACAACCCCTCGCGGCTCAGAGCGTCGAGGACCGGGACGCAGCCCGCACTCGCAAGCGATTCCACATCACCCCCGGCGAGTTCACGGTGATCCTACTCGGCAAAGA
>JAYVDT010000149.1:0-1801 GCA_043749265.1 Rhodanobacteraceae bacterium
ATGAGGACGTGAAGGCTCGGTCCGGCGGTATCTTTGAACGGATCGCCGACGGTATCGCCGACAACGGCCGCCTTGTGCGCATCTGACTTTTTGCCGCCATACTGGCCAGTCTCGATGTACTTCTTGGCGTTATCCCATGCGCCGCCGCCGTTGTTCATGAGCATGGCGAGCATGACACCAGATATCGTACCCACCATTAGCAAGCCAGCCACGGCTTCCGCTCCGGTAAGATTCACTGCTTTTCCGGCGATCATCGGGACCAGTGATCCTCCAACCGAATCCAGCGAATCGTTTGCCTGATAAGTATCGCTGAAGTGTTTGAAGATGAATCCCACTACGACCGGCAGTCCGACGGCGAGCAGTCCGGGAACCACCATCTCTTTGAGCGCCGCGCTGGTAACTATGTTGACGCATCGCGCATAATCGGGCTTGGAGGTGCCGGCCATGATTCCAGGATTTTCGCGGAACTGATCGCGCACATCCTGAACCACCATCTGGGCTGTCCGGCCAACGGCTTTGATGGCTAATGAACTGAATAAATACGTCAGCATAGCGCCCAGCAATGCTCCGACGAAGACCGGGATCTGCGCCAGGTTTATGTTGCTAAAGCTCCAGCCCGCAGGCATGGAAACGACCAGTCCAGCCGCTTGGGCAGCGTTCAGCTTATCGACCACGAGCGTCCTGATCTCTTCAAGATAGGCCGAGAACAGAAGGAAAGCCGCAAGGGAAGCCGATCCAATGGCATACCCCTTGGTGAGCGCTTTCGTTGTATTTCCTGCGGAATCCAGCTTGTCGGTCCGATCACGAACTGAGTCTGGCTGGTTCGACATTTCGATAATGCCGCCGGCGTTATCAGTGATGGGCCCAAAGGTATCCATGGCCAAAATGTACGCCGCGCAGCTCAGCATCCCCATAGTTGCGATAGCGGTGCCATAGATCCCCTTGGCGAAACTGCTCACGCTAACCACATTGGCTAGACCCTGAACGCCGAAATAGTAGCTCAGCAGAAGCGCCGAAGAGATTACAACGACCGGCATCGCGGGGGTTTCCATGCCGACCGCAAGTCCGCTGATGATGTTTGTCGCTGGACCGGTCAGCGAAGCCTTCACAATCGATTGCACCGGTCTGTACTTTGCCTCTGTGTAGTACTGCGTGATCCAGACAAACAGGAACGCAGTCGCCAGTCCCACGACGCCGCACCCGAGCAGCCACAAGGGCTGCACGTTCGGACCGCTTAACATTCCATAGACGGCTCCGGCGAACCCTAGCAGCGCCAGCGCCGAGGTGACATAGAAGCCTCGGTTGAGCGCACGCATCGGATCCTCTGTCTCGTTGGTGCTGACGACGAAGACTCCGACGATGCTTGCAATGAGATTGATTGCCAGCACGATCAGAGGAAACAGGATTCCCTTCAACCCAAAGACTGGGTACAGGGCCGCACCAAGGATCATCGCGCCCACGTTTTCGGCTGCGGTTGACTCGAAGATATCTGCACCGCGTCCGGCGCAGTCTCCAACATTGTCACCAACGAGATCCGCGATGACGGCGGGATTCCTTGGGTCATCCTCGGGAATTCCTGCTTCCACCTTACCGACCAGATCAGCACCAACGTCCGCGGCTTTCGTATAAATTCCGCCCCCGAGTTGGGCAAAGAGGGCGACCAGAGACGCACCAAACCCGAAGCCAACAAGTTGGAAGGGAACGGCTTGCGGATGTTCAAGCCCGCCGAAGAGCAGAAAGAGGGAGGCGACCCCGAGCAGCGAAAGTGCGACGACCACAAGGCCAGTGACCGCACCACCGC
>JAYVDT010000150.1:0-1800 GCA_043749265.1 Rhodanobacteraceae bacterium
ATTGCCAAGAAGTACAGATACTTCCTCAATCCCTTGAGCGCTGACCGCCCAAAGATCACCTGGGTGATGCGATTCTCGGTCGCGAACGTCGCCGTCGCCTTGGCGATTGGCCCGCTCTTGAGCGTGACGATGTGCGCGCTCAGGTTCCTGGCGAAGGAGATATTTGCCTCCAGACTACGCCTGCGTTCCTCGCCTTTGTCGGAGTCTGCCTCTACATGCACGACATAAAACTCCGCATTTAGACCATGCGAAAGCCTCGCTCCACGTGCGATCAAATCGCGCGCCCCGGGACTTGCGCTGATGCAGACGGCAACCTTCTCAGCGACAGACCAGTGCCCACCCAGATTCTTGCGCTTCACGTAATCGTCCAACGTCTGGTCGACGGCGCGGGTGACTCGCTGCAACGCCATCTCTCGCAGAGCGATCAGATTTCCGCGTCGAAAAAAGTTTGCGAGTGAACGTTCAACTCGTTCCAGAGGATAAATATCGCCGCGCCGCATACGTGTGACCAGCGCCTCCGGGGTGAGATCGCTGATAACGATTTCGTCAGCCCGATTCAAAACCCAATCGGGAACCGTCTCACGTACCGTGACACCGGTCAGGCTTTGCACCCTTGGCGTCAGGCTTTCGAGATGCTGGATGTTGATCGTCGAAATAACATCGATCCCCGCCTCGAGCAGCAAAAGGACGTCTTCGTAGCGCTTTATGTTGCGGCTGCCCTCAACGTTAGTGTGTGCAAGCTCATCAACCAGTGCCACGCTCGGCTTGCGCTCCAGAATGGCATCCACGTCCATCTCCGTAAAGATGGTGCCCTTGTAATCGATTAGGCGAGCAGGTAAGTGGTCCAGCTTGATCGCGAGTTCGGCCGTCCCAACTCGTTGGTGGGTCTCTACGACGCCAACTACCACATCTTCGCCGCGACTCTTGCGTCGGATCCCTTCGCTCAACATACTGAAGGTCTTGCCGACTCCCGGCGCATAACCCAGAAAAATCTTCAGCCGCCCACGTCGCACCTCCGGCTCGTTGTAAGCAAGCCACTCTTCCGGTGATTTCCGGCCTGCTCGATCCGTCGGAACCTTCTGCTTGCTCGCCATAATCGTAGAATCCCAGTGTGAACTCTCAGCGCATTGTTTCGCTCGCTCGCTGGTCAATTGGCACGGTTGCTCTAGCCGGAATTGTAACCGTCTATCAGCGTTGGTTCCACGTCAACCCAACAACAGTAGCCCTTACCCTCCTGCTCTTCATCCTTATCCTTGCGTCAAAGTGGGGGCTCCGGTATGCCGTTGCAGCATCCATCGGCGCGACCGTTTGCTACAACTACTACTTCCTGCCGCCGGTCCGCACCTTCACCATTGCTGACCCGCAGAACTGGCTTGCCCTGCTTGCCTTTCTTGTCACGGCTGTCATCGCAAGCCGGCTGTCCGATCGTATTAGGGAAGAGGCTTTGCAGGCTCGCAGCCGTCAGGGCGAAGTTGAAGTCCTGTTTCAACTTAGCCGTGAATTGCTCCAGACGGACCAGGTTGCAGATCTCATCCATGCCGTTCCCGGCTCCATCGTTCGAGTCTCGGGTGCCTCTGCCGTCCTGCTCTTTCTTGCCGAAGGCCAGCGTGCCTATCGCTCAGGGATGACGAGTATCCCGTTTGTACCGGCTGAAGATTTGCTCGAGCTGATCGCCCTGCCGGCTCCGTCGCATCTTAGGGATGGCCTTCGTATCGCCATCCCGCTCCGTGCTGGAGTCAAGCCTCGCGGCGTCCTGATCCTTGAAGGAGTTCATCTTTCTGACGACACTTTTGATGCCAT
>JAYVDT010000151.1:0-6265 GCA_043749265.1 Rhodanobacteraceae bacterium
GGCTGCGAGGCCCAGCGTCGAACCCCCTCAGAGCGTGCCTGCGTACGGCCAGCAAAAGGCACAGCCTGACACGATTGCGACCCCGACACCTGCTCAGCCGCCTGTCGTGGCTCCAACGGCCCCAACTGCTGCCGCTCCCTATGGAGCGATGCCCGGTTATGTTTCCAACGGCAGACCAGACGAAGATCGCAAGTCAAGCTCCGCAGGGTCGACCTACATCCCGGTGGATAGCTGGGTCTACCCATCGATGACGCGCCTCTACTCGCTCGGCTATGCCGACACGATGTTTCTCGGCATGCGTCCGTGGACCCGGCAGAGCGTTCTGCACATGCTGGATGAATCGGAAGATGCGATCCGCGACTCCGACTCCGATGAGGCCAAGGAAATCCTGTCGGCCATGAAGCGCGAACTGCGGTCCGAAATTCCTGACGCTTCCGGCCATCGCAATACTGTCTTCGGCACGGATTCCGTCTATACCCGGCTGATAGGCATTTCGGGAAATACATTGCGCGACAGCTATCATCTTGGACAAACGTTGTTCAATGACTACGGTCGTCCCTATGCGCCAGGATTTAACGGCCTTCTAGGAGCATCCACCGTCGGTGAGTATGGACGTTTCTCCCTGTACGTTCGCGGTGAGTACGAGCATGCCCCTGGGTATCTAGGCTATTCGGACGCTCTGGCAAATCAGATCTCCACGTTCGTCGATCAAATTCCCTATGCGGGCGGCAACCTCCACCAGGCCACGATTGCTACCGGCCAGATTGCAGCCCGGAATCCCTTTCGCCTTGTCGAAGCGACGCTATCCTTCCACATTCTTGGACATGAAATCTCAGGCGGCAAATCCGATGCGTGGCTTGGCCCCGCACAAGGTGGAGCGCTGGCCTGGTCGAACAACGCGGAGAACATTTACTCCTTCCGCATCAATCGTGTCGAACCACTCCATATTCCCTTTGTCTCTGCCGTACTTGGACCGCTCCGCTATGACTTCTTCTACGGAAGTTTGAAAGGCCACACCGCTCCAAACCATCCGTACACAGACTCGGCTATGTTCTCCTTCCGACCGACGAAGAACTTTGAGTTCGGTTTTCAGCGGACGGTCATCTTCGGTGGCGCTGGCCACTCGCCGGTAACCTTCCACACCTTTATCAAGAGCTTCTTTGACCTCAACGACGTAACGCCGGAGAGAAAGATTTCGCGCGATGATCCGGGTGCTCGCTTTAGCGACTTCAATGCCTCTTATCGGCTTCCATTTCTCCGGAAGTATGCCACTTTCTACGTGGATTCCATTGCTCATGATGACGTATCGCCCATCAGCGCTCCTCGCCGCGCAGCGTTCCGTACAGGTCTTTACCTCTCGCAGATTCCCCTCATGCGCAAGATGGACCTGCGCGTAGAAGCGGCGGATACAGACCCACGCACCTCCCGCAGTTCGAACGGCGAGTTCAACTACTGGGAGAGTATCCAGCGTCAGGCCTACACAAACCAGGGTTTCATTATGGGTGACTGGATTGGTCGCGAAGCCAAGGGCGGCCAGGCATGGCTTACGTATCATCTTTCCGGCAACGAGTGGATTCAGGTCGAATACCTGAACAAGAAGAACGACAAAGACTTCGCGGGTGGGACCACCCAAAATCAGTTCAAGGCTTCTGTGGTCAAGCGCTTCTACCACGATAACGTCGAGCTGAATGCCTGGTTCCAGTATGAGAAGTGGAAGGCCCCCATCTACTTGCAGGGCCCGCAGAGCAACACCACAACCTCATTTCAACTTACCTACTTCCCCGGTTTGCGATCAAGGCCGGTCAAGTAGGAAGCTTTGGCACACTTGTCGTTTAGCAATAAGAGGTTTAGCAGGAATGGCCGTTTCGTAAAGGATCGATTTTTTGCATCTCGATCGAACTATGCCAGCACGTGTATACGTTTTTCTGCTTCTACGCAGGCACGGAAGTGATCGAGCGACCGCTCCAGTCCTTGGCGAAGCGTAATTGTAGGCTCCCATCCCAGCAGAGTCCTCGCGCGAGTCAGGTCCGGACGACGACGGGTTGGATCGTCCTGCGGCAGCGGCTTGAAAATCAGTTCGACGTTGGCACCGGTCACAGAGAGCACTTCCTTGGCGCACTCCAGAATCGTCCATTCCACGTCATTTCCGATGTTCACTGGCATATGGTCTTCAGAACGGGAGAGCCGGAGAATGCCTTCAATCAAATCTGAGACGTAGCAGAAGGAGCGCGTCTGCGAGCCATCTCCGTAAATCGTAAGTGCCTGCCCACGAAGTGCCTGCATCATCAGGTTAGAGATGACGCGGCCATCATTCGCCTGCAGCCGTGGCCCGTAGGTATTGAAGATTCGAACCAGATGAACATCGGTTCCATAGTAGCGATGGTAGGCGGTGACTACGGCTTCGGAGAAGCGCTTCGCCTCGTCGTACACTGACCGCGGGCCAACCGGATTTACATTGCCCCAGTAGGTCTCGACCTGTGGGTGAACTTCCGGGTCGCCATAGCATTCCGACGTCGACGCATGGAGATAGCCTGCCGAGTACTTGCGTGCAATATCCAGCGTGTTGATTGTTCCCGCAGAACCAACCTGAAGAGTTTCAATTCCCAGACGGTGATAGTCCTCGGGGCTAGCAGGCGACGCCAGATTGAAGACATAATCCACCTTGCCAGGATCGAAAGGCGTGACGATGTCGTGCTCGATCATGTCAAAGCGGGGCTCGCTGTTGAAATGCTCGAGGTGCGCGCGATTCCCCGTGCAGAAATTGTCCACTCCGGTAACGTGCCAACCTGAGGCCAGGAGAGCATCGCAGAGGTGGGAACCGAGAAAACCAGCCGCGCCCGTAACGAGTGCCTTTCGTTCTGTCATGTTTTAGGCTCCAATCATCTGTTTGCTTTACTCGAGCGAGGCGAACGAACGCGTTCTTTGACAGCGATATTCAGCGCGGTCACCGCTTGAATATTTTTATGTTATCTCGTGCTCCGAAGTGCTCCCCGCCTCACCTCACCAAGACTGAGTAGGCAATTGGCAATATCAACATCGCTCAGCTGGGCGTTTCGGAGACTCGGTGTTCTCAAGCGGTTCTAACGGGAACCACCGAGGTGCGGCCAACACTGACGTAAGTAAAACCGTTGTGCGACATCACATGCGGGTCATACAGGTTGCGCCCATCAATCACGATCGGGTACCGAAGTGCCTGATTCAATCTGGCCAGGTCCAACTGCCCGAACTCCCGCCAGTCGGTAAGAATGAGAAGTGCGTCCGCTTCGGCAGCCGCTTCATATGCAGATTCGACATAAGTAAGGTTACTTGCTGCAGGAAGCACTTCGGCAGTCCTCTTCATCGCCGCCGGATCAAACGCGCGAATGGTGCAACCTTCCGCAAGCAGCATGTTCACAATGTCGATCGCGGGCGAATCGCGAATATCATCCGTCTCACCTTTGAACGCCAAACCGAGCACGGCAAGTTTCTTACCGCGCAAAGTCCACAGGGCGGCACGGACTTTGGACACAAACCGTTTTTTCTGCCCCGTGTTGATCTTCTCCACTTCAGTCAGTAGCGAGAAGTCAATGCCAAGCTGCTCGGCAACAGAGCGAAATGCGGCCACATCCTTGGGGAAGCAGGATCCACCATAACCCACCCCGGGACGCAGAAATTTGCCACCGATGCGGCGATCCATGCCCATACCTTGCGCTACCTGTTCCACATCGGCGTTGGTTGCCTCGCACAGGTTTGCCACTGCATTGATGAAGGAGATCTTTACCGCTAGGAAGGCATTCGACGCATGCTTGATGATCTCGGCAGATTTGGTCGAAGTATGGAGCAACGGCGGCGGAACTTCAAGTGAGCAGCTTCCAGCAATCGCTTCGGGCTGCTTGTAATAATTGCCTGTCGTCAATGGGGCGTAGATCTCCGAAAGCAATGTCGCGGCACGCGAAGTGTCGGATCCCACTACGATGCGATCCGGATGTAGAAAATCTGCGATCGCAGTCCCTTCGCGCAGGAACTCAGGATTGGAAACCACGTCGAACAGGTCCGTGGCGACTCCATTTCGCTCCATAACGCGCCGAATCCACTCATTGGTGTAAACGGGTACCGTGCTCTTTTCCACAATTACTTTGTACGTCGTCATGCAACGCGCGATCTCAGATGCGACCGCTTCTACGTAGGACAAATCGGCATCACCGGTGCCAGACTGCGGCGTTCCCACTGCGATGAAGATCACCTCGGAATCGCGTGTGGCTTCACACAGATCGCTCGTAAACTGGACCTTCGTGTTTCCATAGCGCCGCAGCAATTCCGGTAGATGAGCCTCATGTATCAAGGTCTCGCCCGCCCGCAGCGCCTTTACCTTATCCTCGTTATTATCAACGCAAACAACCTGATGTCCCATCTCCGCAAAACAGACTGCAGCAACAAGGCCCACGTAGCCCGAGCCGACGACTGCGATCTGGATTGGCTTGACGGAGGCAGAAGCGGTAACGTGCGAGACGGCTTCAAAACTTGGCATTACGGTCGCGTTTGCGAAAGACTCAGAAGGCTTCATAGATGCCTCACGGTATCAGATTCACGTCTTGCCCCGACACTTCAACCGGCCCTCGAACATTCCTTATTCGCCTTGAGTCAGATAGACTAGAAGAAATGAGTACGGACAATCCCATAAATTCTCCAGGGCCAGGTATGGCTCAGGCAGCCCCTCGGTATAATGCACCGCCCTCTGATGCTACTCTCTCAGAGACGCTGATCACGCTCCGAAAACGGAAGTTTTTGATCATCGCGGCCGTGCTCATTGGAACCCTCTTCGGTTTCTACAAGGCAGTTCGCCAAGTCAAGCTCTACGAGGCATCCGGACGCCTCCAGGTCCGCTCCGGCTCCTCCAACGAGTTCAAGCTGGATGCTTCCAGCCTCTTCGCCGACGACCCCCAGCGCAAGATGCAGACCGAAGTCGCGATCATCAGCAGCGATACTCTTCTGGGCACAGTCGCGCGCGATATGAACCTGGCCAACAACCCCGAATTCAACGGTGGAAATGCACCTGCGATTCACCGGAACCTTGAAGATCCGGGCGTACGCCAGGACGTTGTCGGGCAGATGCAAGTCGCCCTCGTAGTCGCACCCGTACCCAAGACGGACCTGATCAAGATCAGCTTCACGAGCCACAATCCCAAGCTCTCGGCAGACATTGTCAACAAGATTGTTTCGGATTACATCCAGCGCAGCTACGAGACTCGCTTCGCTTCAACGCAGCGAGTGTCTCAGTGGCTCTCCAGCCAGCTTGACGATCTAAAGCAGCAGGTTGAAACATCGCAAGAACAGATGATGGACCTGCAGAAGAAGCTGGGCACACTCGGCTTCGACTCGACCCACAATCAGATTTCGACCACCCTTGATGACCTCGCGAAGGCGAATGCGCAGGCACGGCTAACCAGAATCCTCGCTGAGTCCCGGTACCGACTACTGAACGGGTTGGACCCAAACTCTCTCGAAAGCTCCGTGGACCTGACGACAGGGGGGCCTCAACCTGAACTCACCGGCTTGCGAACTGCGCTTTCGACTGCGCAGGTCAACTATGCGCAACTCACCTCGACGCTCGGTCCCAACCACCCTCAGGTCAAGGCTGCCAAGGCCCAGATCGACGAGTTGACCAAAGTTATTGCAGCCGAGCAGAATCGTCGCCTTACCCAGGCGCATGAAGATTTTCTATTGACCAAATCCAATGAGAGCCAGACCGGCGCCGCTTTGGAAGAGCAAAAGTCCGAAGCATATAAACTTCGCGACGATCTTGTGGCCTATACGATCGCCCAGCGCGGCTTTGAGTCCAACCGGACGCTGTATGAAGGTCTACTCCAGAAACTCCGGACCGCCGGTGTTCAGGCTGGTCTGGAGTCGCTCGAAATCGATATTGTGGATCAGGCCGATGTGCCTGTCTACCCCATGGTCAAGCCGCAATCCACCATTGTGATGACTTATGTCGCGGTGGGCCTCGTCGTTGGCATCCTGCTCGCTTTCCTCATGGAAAGTCTCGATTCAGGTCTGCGCAGCATTGCCGAGATTGAAAGTATCACCGAGCTACCGTCGCTCGCGATCGTTCCACGTTCCCGTCGCGCCTCCGCTGAGCAGATCGCTTCCATGTCTACCGTGGAGCGAAATATCAATGTCCTGACGCAGCCCAAAAGTCAGTTCACTGAGGCCTTCCGCTCGCTCCGCACGGCCCTTCTGCTTTCCACTCCGGGCCATGAGCCTAGACGAATCCTCTTTACGAGCGCTA
>JAYVDT010000152.1:0-6264 GCA_043749265.1 Rhodanobacteraceae bacterium
CGTCAACACCGGAGAATGCTCCATCAGCAGCAACGTATCCGCAATCGCCCCTGCCTTGCGCAGCGCAATCACACGCTGTTGCAGCGCCAGCGCTTCCGCATAAGGTACACGTCCGAGGGAGAGTAAGTGGATGAACATGATGTGATCTTTACCCTTGGATCAGCAGGTTGAGCAGGTGGCGGAGCCAGTCCAGCGCAGGACCCGACTGAAGACCTATCGCAAACAACCTGATCGAATCAATCGAATCAGTCGGATCAATCACGTCAATCGGGCCGGTCGAGTAAACGGCGTTGTCGCGCAGAACTCCTTCGCGCAGGTTTGCCTCGTTTTTCCTTCCTACACGTTCAACGCCATGCCTTCCACGCTCGAGAAACCATCCAGCAGGCTCTCTGCCAGCGTCGGGTGCGCATGGATCGTGAACATCATCTCTTCGACTGTGCCTTCAAGCTCCATCGCCGTCACGCACTCCGCGATCAACTCCGTAGCCTGCGGACCGATGATGTGTGCGCCCAGGATCTCGCCGTACTTCGCATCCGAAACAATCTTCACAAACCCATCATGGGAATCCACAATCGTAGCCTTCGAGTTACCCACAAACGGGAACTTGCCCACCTTGACCTGGTAGCCCTTTTCCTTCGCCTGCGCCTCCGTCAGCCCAACGGACCCAATCTGCGGATCGCAATACGTGCAGCCCGGAATGCGCTGACGATTCACCGGCCGCGCATACTTTCCAGCCAGCTTCGCCGCCACCACCACGCCACACATCGCGCCCACATGTGCCAACTGCGGCAGTCCGCCAACGATGTCGCCGATTGCGAACACGCCCGGCTCCGTCGTCTCCATCCACTCATTCGTCATCACAAAACCGCGATCCGGCGTGATCTTGATCTTATCGAGGCCACAGTCATACGTACGCGGCGCCCGCCCTACGGCAACCAGCACCTTGTCTACCGTCTTGGTCTGCGCCTTGCCCGCCGCGTCTGTAAACGACACAAGCGCCCCGCCATCCTTCTTCTCAATCTTCTCCAGCTTCGCGCCGACAAAGATCTCGATCCCACGCTTCTTGTAAAGTCGCGTCAGTTCCTTGGAGATATCTTCATCCTCCACGTTTACTATCCGCGGCAGCGCCTCCAGAATCGTTACGTCTGCGCCAAAGCTCTTGAACACTGAAGCAAACTCAACCCCCACCGCGCCCGCGCCAATCACCATCAGCGACTTCGGCATCTCCGGAATCGTCAGAATCTCCATGTTGGTCATGATGGTGTCATCGGCCTTGTAGCCCGGCAGCATGCGTGCGTCTGAACCCGTTGCAAGCACCACGTTCTTTGCCTTTACCTCGGTCACCGCCTGCTTGGTGAATCCTTCGGCCTGCGCATCCTTGCCCTTGCCCTTGTCCTCGGCGGACACATGGATCGTATGCACTCCGCCCACGGCCGATCCGGTCAGACGGCCATGTCCGTTGATCACGGTGATCTTGTTCTTCTTCATCAGGAAATCAAGCCCCTTGGCATGCTTGATCGTGATGTCGTCCTTACGCTTCATCAGGTTGGTCCAGTTCAGCTTCGGCGCATCCACGCCATCGATGCCGTAGCTGCTCGCATGCTTCAGATGATCCCAGACCTCAGCTGAAAACAGCATCGTCTTGGTCGGAATGCAACCCCAGTGCAGGCACGTGCCACCCAGCTTGTCCGTCTTTTCAACCAGTGCGACCTTCAGGCCATACTGTGCGGCGCGAATCGCGCAGGTATATCCGGCGGGCCCACCGCCCACAATGACTACATCGAAAATCTGATCTGCCAAGAGAAATCTCCATTTCGCAGGCTATGCGACATACGCATGCCCACCCCCTTATTTTACGCTTAGACGCCAACAGATACGGCCTCGGCCAGCCCGTGCGTGTCCGGTATTCGTCAGGCCTTGCCCCGCACCTTCACCGCCCACCAACGCAACCCCACCGGAAGCAGCGGCAGCGAAACCAGAATCATCGGGATCCCCAACGTAGGCGTCAACCTGTTCAGCGGACGCTGATGGCTCTGCCCGTACTCGGCAATCCAGCTCTCCCAGGCGCGTCCCGCCAGCACGGCCGACACACTAATCCCGCCAGTCCAAAATCGGCCAGAGAGACCCTAGCCCAGGCCCCCAACTGACCTCCGCTCAAACTTCCGCAGCTTGCAATTCGAGCAAAGCTTATCGAACAGTCCCCGCATCACACTGGTGCCCCCCCTGTTATGCCCCAGCGCGGCATATCTCCGACGGCACCTCGGGCACCGAAACTCTCCCGCCC
This sequence comes from Rhodanobacteraceae bacterium, assembly GCA_043749265.1. Lineage (GTDB taxonomy): Bacteria > Acidobacteriota > Terriglobia > Terriglobales > Acidobacteriaceae > Edaphobacter. The sequence continues at coordinate 2,285 of JAYVDT010000152.1, forward strand.
ACCAGACCAGTGCCACCGCAATCATCAGCCAGACAAAAATAATCGCCAGACAAATCTCAGGCTGATGAATCACCATCCGCGAGAAATAGAACAGCCCCAACGTCACCGGCAGCCATGCATACAGAAAGAAAAGCGCCAGGTTTCGCCGGATCGAGTACAACCTCCACTGCGCGTGATAATACGCATCCGTTTCGGAGTGCTCGCCGTCGGTCGCATCCCAAATAATCTGCTGGCCCTGTTCGTTCAATCCATCTCACCCCAAAAGCCTGGCCGCATCCTTCGCAAAATAAGTAACGATAAAATCCGCCCCGGCCCTCCGAATCGAAAGGAGCGACTCCAGCGTTGCGCGTTCGCGTTCCAGCCACCCTTTTTCGAACGCCGCGTGAAGCATACTGTATTCGCCAGAGACCTGGTAAGCCCCCAAAGGTGTATCGAATCGATCCCGTGCCGCCTTGATCACATCCAGATACGGCATTGCGGGCTTCATCAAAATCATGTCCGCCCCCTCCGCCAGATCCTGCTCCACCTCACGCATCGCTTCGCGCACATTCGCCCCATCCATCTGGTAGCTGCGCCGATCCCCAAACTGCGGAGCCGAGTCCGCAGCCTCACGAAACGGTCCATAAAACGCCGACGCAAACTTCGCCGCGTAGCTCATCACTGGAATCTGCTCGTGTCCTGTGGCGTCCAGATCCGCACGAATGGCCGCAACCCGCCCATCCATCATGTCGCTCGGCGCAATCACATCCGCACCCGCTGCAGCCAGCGAAACCGCCGTCTTCGCCAGCAGCTTCACGCTGGAGTCGTTCTCAATCTCATAGCTGGCATCCACCCCTTCGCCATCGCGAGCCACAATCCCGCAATGCCCATGCGACATGTACTCGCACAAACAAACATCCGCAATCATCACCAGGTCCCGCAACCCACGCTCCAACTTCAGCGCCCGCAGCCCCGTCTGCACGATCCCGTCGTCCGCCCACGCCCCGCTACCCTGCTCATCCTTCGCCGCCGGCAGCCCAAACAGCAGCAACCCGCCCAGCCCCAGCGACGCACACTCCACCGCCTCCTTCAAAGCCTCATCAACCGACAGATTAAAGCATCCCGGCATCGAGCTGATCGGCTTCCGAATCCCCTCACCCGGAACCAGGAACAGCGGATAGATCAGCGCAGAGGGGCGAAGGTGTGTCTCGCGCACCAGCGAGCGCATAGCTTCCGTCCGTCGCAAACGTCGCGAACGTGCAATCGGAGTATTCATCTCCTTATTCTACGTCTGCATGAAGCGTCGAAAGACCAGCGCCGGGACACCCGATTGAAGTGATAAAAGATGATGCCTCACGTATTTAAAGATGATGTCCAAATCCGCATTGGATCGCTTTTCATCGCACTAAATCGTTGCAGGCAGTCCTCTCTAAATCCGCTCGATCCTCGCCCACTCCTCCCCCGCCGCCGAAGGCGCCAGCACCCAAAGCGTATAAATCCCCAGCGCCGTCCCAAACGGAATCTTGATCAGCGACAGGATCGCCAGCACAATCGCCAGGGTCCGCGCCCACGGCTTACGCGCCAGCAAGCCTAAACCCGCCACGACAGAAAGCACTGCCATCACCGCCGTCGTCAGTGCGAAGAACGGCACCATCGCCCCAAACGATTGCATAAAAAATGAAGGCACATCGCCAAACATCCCAGCCCTCGCCATCCCCTGCACTGCTGAAGCCAGGATCAGCCCACGCAGCAACCGGTACACGCCAAAGATGCACCACATAATCCCTACCGCCTGCAGGTTATTGGCGATACGCGTCCTCTGCACAGACGCAAACGCCTCCGGATACCCCGGTGGCGCCTGCATCGGCACCCAGGGCGACTGCGCCCCCCCACCACTGACCAACTTTGTCCCGCACTGCCGGCAAAATACCGCTTCCGCAGGATTCTCGAATTCACACGCTGAACAGACCATTTGTTCTCCTCCACGCCCAACTCCGCGCACCATCGGATACGCACTCTAAGCAAGCCTCGTTCCATCCCGTGGGAATACCATAAAGAAGTGACTTCGCTCCTACCCCACATCCCCTCTCCCCTCCTCGAATCCAGCGCTGCCGCCCTGGAGTGGCCGCGCCTCCGCGAAGGCATCGCAGCCAAAGCCGTAAGCTCTCTCGGCCGCGCCTTCACCCTCGCCCTCGAGCCCTGCACCGACCTCCCCTGGATCACCTCCCAACTCTCCCGCACCGCCGAGTTCCGCGCCTTCCTCACCGGCGGCGGCTCCTTCAGCTTCCACGGGCTCTTCGACCCCGGCCCGCTTCTTGAAAAAGCCCGCATCAGCGGCTCCGCCCTCGAAGCCCTCGAAATCCTCGCACTCCTCGAAGTAGCCGAGCGCGTCGCCGCCTGGCGCAACCTCTTCCTCCCCCGCAAACCCGGCGACGGCCAGGCATCGGTCTCCCTTGGCCCAGCCATCTTCGCCCTCTCGCAAGACCTCCTTCCCTACGACCTCGCCCCGCTCCTCCGCACCCTCCGCGGCAAAATCGAATCCGATGGCTCCCTCTCCGACGACGCCAGTCCCGAACTCCGCCGCATCCGCCGCGCCATGGAGAACCAGCACCGCGCCATCGAAGCCTCTCTCCGCCGTGCCGCACGCGCGCTCCGCGAAGAAGGCAGCACCCAGTCCGCCACCGAAGACCTCATCACCGTCCGCGGCGAGCGCTTCGTCATCCCCATCAAGGCCGAGTTCAAACGCAAGGTCCCCGGCGTCATCCACGGCTCGTCTTCGTCCGGACAAACTGTCTTTGTGGAACCCCTCGAAACCATCGAAGAGAATAACGAACTAGTCCGCCTCCTCGACGAAGAGCAATCCGAAATTCACCGCATCCTCGTCGTCCTTACCGGCGCGCTGGCCGCCGACGCCCCCACCCTCACCCTCGGCACCGTCATCCTGGCCGAAGTCGAATCCCACTTCGTCCGCGCCCGCTTCTCTCTCGAACTGGACTGCGTAACCCCCACCTTCTCCGACGCCCTGTCCCTGAAACATGCCCGCCACCCCCTCCTCGAACTCCGCATGCGGGCCGAATCCAGATCGGGAGACATCCCGGATGCTCCAGGTCTCGCTCCTGAAACCTCGGATAGACCCACCACTCAACCCCCAACCCGCCCCAAAAAACCCATCCCCCTCACCCTCGCGCTGACCCCGGAAGCCCGCCAGCTCATCATCTCCGGCCCCAACACCGGCGGTAAAACCGTCTCCCTCAAAACCACAGGCCTCCTGGCCCTCATGGCCCAGGCCGGACTCCCCGTCCCCGCCGAACAAGCTGTCTTCCCCCTCTTCACCGCCATCTTTGCCGACATCGGCGACGCCCAATCCATCGAGCGCAATCTCTCCAGCTTCTCCGCCCACGTCGTCAACGTGGATCACATCAGTCGTCACGCTGGCCTCCACTCGCTCGTCCTGCTGGATGAGCTAGGCTCCGCCACCGACCCCGAAGAGGGCGCAGCCCTGGCCGTCGCCGTGGCCCAGCACTTCCTCGATCTCGGCGCCTGGACCTGCATCACCACCCACCTCACCTCCCTCAAGGTCTACGCCGCCTCCCGGTCCGGCGTGTTGAATGCCGCCGTAGGCTTCAACCAGCAAACTCTCGCCCCCACCTACGAGCTCAAGCTGGGAGTCCCCGGCGCCTCCGCCGGACTCAACATCGCCGAGCGCCTCGGCATGCAACCCGAGATCATCACCGCCGCCCGCGCCCAGATGACCACCCAGCAAGCCGACATCGGCGCCTTCCTCGACCAGCTTCACGACCAGCTCTCCGCCGCCACCGCCGAGCGCGTCTCCCTCAAGCGACGTACCGAAGAGCTATCCGCCGAACGCATCCGCCTCGAAACCGAAGGCCGTGCCGAGCAGAAACAACGCACCCGCGAGCTGGAGCAAAAGCTGGCCAACCTCCTTGAAGACTTCGACGCCCAGCTCAAAGAAGTCGTCAAAGCCATCGACGACAAAACCG
>JAYVDT010000153.1:0-1798 GCA_043749265.1 Rhodanobacteraceae bacterium
AACTTCATCATCGGCTTCGCCGTCGCCGGCATCGTAGTACCTTCCAACACAATGATCCAGACCGAGACGCCCGCCGCGCTGATGGGCCGCGTCGGATCGACCGTCATGAGCCTGATCTTCACCGCACAGATCGCCGGCCTGCTGCTCTCCGGAGCGTTGGCTGGACGCATCGGCGTGCGCCACGTCTTTGCGGTTTGCGCCGTCATGCTCGTAGCGCTCATGGGCGCAGGAAAGCTCCTCATGGAGCCCCGCACACCCGCGGTAACCTCCTGAGCTAAAAAGCCTTTTCTGCGGCGGCAAGCGCCAGTTCAATCTCCGCCTCTCCATGCGCGGCCGAGATAAAAGCCGCCTCAAACTGCGAGGGCGGCAGCCAGACACCGGCCTCCATCATGCCGCGGTGGAAGTGCCCAAACGCTGCAGCGTCCGAGTGTGCGGCGGAGGTAAAGTCCGACACGTCTGAGCCGGTAAAGAACCACGTGAACATGGAGCCAATCCGGTTCGTAGTCAACGGAATTCCCCGACTCTGTGCGATTGCGGCCACACCGTCAGCTATCGCCTGCGTGCTCCGGGCAAGGCCCTCATAGAGCGTTGCTTCACGCTCAATCAAGTGGCTGAGGGTTGCGATCCCCGCTGCCATCGCCAGCGGATTGCCACTAAGCGTGCCGGCCTGGTAAACCGGGCCAATGGGTGCGAGAAAATCCATCACATCAGTGCGTCCGCCAAAGGCACCGCAGGGTAACCCGCCGCCGATGATCTTTCCCAGTGTGGTCAGGTCCGGCTTGATGCCGAAGATCTGTTGCGCGCCCCCGAGCGACAACCGAAAGCCCGTCATCACTTCATCCAGAATCAGCAATGCCCCGTGTTCGTGCGTGATGCGGCGCAGGCCCTCCAGGTAGCCGAGAGCGGGCAGAATCGTGCCAGCATTGCCCACCACAGGCTCTACGATGATGCATGCGATTTGGCCCGGCAGCGCGGCAAATGTCGCTTCAACCGCGGTCAGATCGTTGTACGGTAGCGCCAGCGTGTGCATCGCCGTCTCTTCCGGAACCCCAGCGGATCCGGGAATCCCCAGCGTTACGATGCCCGAGCCCGCCTTGACCAGCAGCGAATCGGCATGGCCGTGATAACAACCTTCAAACTTGATGATGTACTTGCGCCCCGTAAACCCTCGCGCCAACCGAACCGCTGACATGCACGCCTCGGTCCCTGAGCTCACAAAGCGCAGACTCTCAACCGACGGAAAGCAACGCGTGACGAGTTCCGCAAGGTTCGCTTCGTCCTTGTGCGAAGCACCAAAGGTGGTCCCGCGGCCAGCAGCCTCGCGGATCGCCTCCAGCACCGGTGGAAAGGCGTGCCCGAGGATCATCGGTCCCCACGAGCCAAAGCAGTCCAGATAGCGATTCCCATCCGCGTCCCAAAGGTAGGCGCCGCGGGCTCGCTCGACGAAGGGTGGATCGCCGCCCACGGCCCGGAAAGCACGCACCGGAGAATCCACTCCGCCTGGCAGCAACCCGGCTGCTCGGACCTGCAATTGTCTCGATTTCTCCATCACACGCATACCTTCAGTTTAGGTCAGGCCGTGTGGGAACGGGTGCCTGACGATTTGACAGAGCACAATCACGCGGCAGTTGCGGCCACCCGCCCCAAGCATTCACATGGCGTGGAAAGCGAACTGCTAGACTGAGAGTCCCTTCGACATTCAGAAACAGGAGAAAAGCGTGCCGGACGAATCCGCGACTACAGACCTGACCCAACCCGCAAAAAGCGCTAAAACGTCCATCTCGTACGCCGACGCCGG
>JAYVDT010000154.1:0-6249 GCA_043749265.1 Rhodanobacteraceae bacterium
TAGGCACCCGCACATGATGATGATTACCCGCCGCCGCTTTGTCGCCTTTATCTCCGCCGCAGCTGCAAGCCTTGTTCCCATGGTGCAGGCCCAGACGCGTATCTTCTCGCGCAAACCCAAGCAGGCGCGGTTGGCTGCGCACCCCTTTGTCTACTTCGGCACGGATACGTCGCGTCCCGGAGCCAAAGGTATTTATCTTTCGCGATTCGATCCGTCCAAAGGGCAATTAAGCCCGCCGGTCCTGGTAGCCGACACGATGCGTCCCGTCTACCTGGCCGCGAATATCGTTGGCGGCCGACACCTGATCTACGCGACCAACGAAGGCGACGCGAATACTTCTTCCGTCTCTACCTTTCTGATGGATACTCCGACGGGCGCGCTTAAGTTGGTCGGGCAAGTTCCGACAGCTGGCGCAGGTCCCTGCTACATCGCGGCGACGGGGCAGTTCGCTTACATCGCCAACTATAGCGGCGGGACGGTCACTGCTTATCGCGTGCAGCCGGATGGCACCTTGTCGCAGCCGGTCCAATCCGTCGATTTTCATGACAAGTTATTTGGAACGCATGGTCCGAACGCCAGCCGGCAGGATGGTCCGCACCCGCACTCGGCGACGTTGTCTTTGGACGATCGGTTTCTGATCGTGAACGATCTTGGCAATGACAATATTGTGATTTTCCCGGTGCATCCGGATACGGGCCACCTTGGTAACCCGACCATCACAGGGAACCGCACACCAGGGGCTGGGCCTCGCCACCTTGCTTTTCATCCAAACGGTCGCTGGGCGTATGGGATCGACGAGCTTTCGAGCCAGATAGATTGCTATCTGTGGAACACCACGCACGGCACAAGCGCGCAGGAAGCAGAGGCACACTTGACGGATACGAGCCACAGCGTCTCCACGCTGGACCCGAGCTTCCACGGTACGAACACTGCGGCAGAGATTGAAGTCTCGCCCAACGGGTTCTTTCTCTACGCGTCGAACCGCGGCGAAGATTCGCTGGTCGTCTTTGCGATCGACCAGACGCATGGCTCCCTGACCCTTGCGCAGCGTATTTCGATCGGCGGCAAAGGACCGCGCCACTTTACTTTGGATATGACCGGTAAATGGCTCATCTGCGGCAATCAGGATTCGGCCTCGGTGACGACCTTCGCGTGCAACCCGGGTAATGGGCATCTCACAGGACCGGTCCAGACGCTGCCGCTTGATGCGCCCGTGTTTACGCTGTTCGTGTAAAAACCTAAAAGCCTCTTCATCCGGCGGCATTTTTGTGCCGGATGAGGAGGCTTTTGGTATCGCAATGACTAGGCCTTGAGTGAAGCCATGTCGATCACGAAGCGATACTTGACATCGTTCTTGACGACGCGGTCATAAGCTTCGCCGAGCTTGTCCACGGTAGTCATTTCTATCTCTGAGACGATGTCGTGCTCAGCACAATAGTCCAGCATCTCCTGCGTCTCGGCCATGCCGCCAATCATGGAACCTGCCAGGCTTCGACGATTTGTAACGGTGGAGAACGAGCTTACGGACATTGGCTCTTCGGGCAGCCCGACGAGGCAGAGCGTGCCGTCAAGCTTGAGCAGGCCAAGGTACTCGTTGATGTCGTGAGGGGCCGCAACGCAGTCAAGAATGAAGTCGAAGCTGGACTTCTGCTTCGCCATCGCGTCCTTGTCCTTGGAGATGACGACTTCGTCCGCTCCGAGGCGCCTTGCATCCGCTTCCTTGCCAACGGACGTCGTAAACAGCGTGACCTTGGCGCCGAACGAGTGCGCAAACTGGAGCCCCATGTGACCGAGTCCGCCAAGTCCGACGATCCCGACCTTCGTCCCCGGGCCGACCTTCCAGTGCTTGAGCGGGCTATAGGTCGTGATACCGGCGCAGAGCAAAGGTGCAACGGCCGCCAGCTTCGATTCAAGTTTCTTTGAGATGGTATGGACGTAGTGTTGGTCGACGACGATATTGTTCGAGTAGCCGCCCTGTGCAATCTCTTCGCTGTTGTAGTACTTCGCGTTGTAAGTGCCTACGAAGCCCTTCTCGCAGTAGGCTTCTTCCTTCGCTTTGCAGTTGACGCAGACGCGGCAGGAGTCAACCATGACGCCCACCCCGGCCAGATCACCGACCTTGAAGCGAGTAACGTCCTTGCCAACCGCAGATACTTTGCCGACGATCTCGTGGCCAGGAACCATGGGGTACATGGAGCCGCCCCACTCATCTTTGACCTGGTGGATGTCCGAGTGACAGATGCCGCTGTAAGCAATCTCGACCACCACATCCTGTGGCCCCGGATCGCGACGTTCGAAACTGAAGGGTGTAAGTCCGGAAGTTTTGGACTGTGCAGCATAACCATGCGACTTAATCATCTACATTCTCCTCGAATTGTGTCTTCTCTTCAGATGCTGCTGAAGCCCAAAAGCATCGTTTCGGCAAGCGCCAAGTGCATGAATTTACGCGGGGCCAAAGCTAAAACTCACCGTCATGATGGTTTCGACTTCGATCGGCTCGCCGTTGAGCAGATAGGGCTTGTAAGTCCATTGCCTGACCCCGGCCAAGGCTGCGATGTCCGGATCTGGACCCGACATCAGTTTGGAGTCGACGGAGAAACTGCACAGGGTTCCGGCGACGACTTCGCTCGAAGACCCGGATAGGAAGCCCTGGCATCACAAACTGACGGTCAATCTGTTTTAATAAATAACAAGGATAAGCCGACCGAAGATGGACCTGTCGAGGAGTGGCGGCTTGGTCCTCACAAATGGCGCGTCGTCTACGCAACGCGTTCTCTGAGCAAACCTATGCTAGGTGCTCGCTAAAAGAGCAAGCAACACCAGCGTAGATGCAGCCTTGAAGGCAGAAGCTCTTATCGGAAGTCCGGGCTTGCGGGAAGCTATTCGTCGTAATGGAGCAGGCTCACAACGTCGTATTCCTGAAACTTGGCGCGGCCCTTCAGGAAGTCGAGTTCGATCGCAAAGCCGATGCCCGCGATCTGCCCGCCCAGTTGGCGCACGAGCTTGACCGTCGCGCTCATGGTGCCGCCGGTGGCCAATAGGTCGTCGACGATGATGACGCGTTGTCCAGGCTCAATCGCATCCAGGTGAATCTCAAGCGCGTCTGTGCCGTACTCCAGGTCGTAGTTCACGCGAGCGGTCGGGGCAGGCAGCTTCCTGGGCTTGCGCACAGGCACGAAGCCGGCGTTGAGACGATAGGCCAGAGCGGGCCCAAAGATGAAACCGCGAGCCTCAATGCCGAGCACCAAGTCGATATCCTTGCCGATGTAATACGCGGCAAAGGCATCGATCAACTGCGCAAAGCCGGCTTTGTCTTTCAGCAGCGTGGTGATGTCGTAGAACAGGATGCCCGGCTTGGGGAAGTCCGGAACGGTCCGGATCAGTTGTTTCAAAGGCTCACAACTCAGCGACGTACTCATTACCACGCTCCTTCAATCTCAAACGTTTTCAATGTTTCGCCTTCGCTGTCTTCGAGCGCATGATCGACGATGGCATCCACGCGGCTGCCGCGCGAACCCTTGCGCAGCGCTTCTGTCAATTCGGCCACCTGCTCGGCATCTCCGGCCACGACGACCTCGACATGCCCTTCTTCGGTGTTCTTTACCCAGCCGCGCAGTCCGATCTCCGCCGCCTCCCGATGGACGAACCAGCGAAAACCGACTCCCTGCACTCTGCCCTTGACTAGAAAATGCCTGACCATTACGCGCGGCTCATGTAGGCCCCTTCGGCCGTATCGACACGAATCTTTTCGCCCTCGTTGATGAACGGCGGAACCTGCACGACGAGGCCCGTCTCCGTCCTGGCAGGCTTGGTGACGGAGGAAGCGGTTGCGGAGCGAATGCCCGGCTCGGTCTCGACCACAATCATTTCAACGGCCATGGGCAGTTCGATACCCACTGCCTTGCCGTCGTGGAAGCTGACCGCGATGGAGAGGTTGGGGGTCAGGTAGTCAACGGCATCGCCCAGGATGTCGCGCTTGAGCATGGTCTGCTCGAAGCTTTCGTCCATGAAGTAGTAGTCGTCGCCATCGTTGTAGAGATATTCCATCTTGATTTCGTCCACGTAGACGCGATCGATGGGGTCTGGCGAGCGGAAACGCTCCGTAAAGCTTGCTCCCGTGCGCACGTTGCGAAGTTTGGCCTGGATGAAAGCGCGCAGATTGCCCGGCGTCCGGTGCTCGACTGAAAAGACCAGGTGAAGGTCATCCTTGTACTTGATGATCATGCCGGGACGCATCTGCGTGGCAGGAATTGACATAGTGGAACCCTCAGAAAAGCTTTGAATTTCGCATGGTGGCCAGCCCAGGAAAGGAACCGCGGCGCGTACGTAACCTCCCCATTGTAGCTTGTCTGGCAGGGGTTCCGTGCCTGACGCTAGCGCGCAAAAATGTGCTTGAAAAAGCGTCCGATGGCACGGAGAGGGCCGCCTTTTGCTTCTCCCTGGGCGATTGTTTCGCTGCGAGAGACCACTGGCACGGGTACGCTTTCGACTGTCGCCGGGGCTTTGGCCGCGGCACCATCCTTGACCGGGTCAAACATGATCGTTGTTGCGACCTGGGTGTGTGTGACTCCGGACGCCTCTGCCGGTTCCGGAGCCGGGGAAGCAAGTTCCCCGCTTTGAGCGGATGGGAAGGGATAGGCGGCCTGCGCCTGCTGGGGAGAGACGCTGCCTGATCCGCCATGCAGCAGAGCTTCGGCCAGCGGCACGGGGCGAAGCTCGTCTGGCGGACAGCCGCACGGAGTCGTCTCGCGGTCCACGACTTCGCGCAGGCTGCCATGCTCGAACAGAACATGCTGGCCTGGTTTGACGAGGTAGCTGGCTTCACCGAAGGCATCCTGAATCATCAGCGACGGGCCTTTTTTCTGCCGGTTCTCCACACAGGTATCGCCATTGCTGGAGACACGTACCCGCAGGTCGAGCGCACCTGCATTGGACATTGTCATGCGAAGATCGGGCGTCATGATGACGTCGTTGGCACTGGCCTTCATGTGGACTTCCATGGCACCGCGATCGATTCCGAGCACGAGCGTGTCGCCGGACCCTGCCACATGCAGCCCCGTGGTCCGGCACACGGCGACTGATCCACCTCGCGTCAACGAGACCTCGGCGGTTCGGGAACCGGCTGTCACCGTGCTGCTTCCAGTCAGGATGGCACGGGTGCCGGAGATTTCGATGACGTGACTGCTATTCGTGGTCACGGTTGCGTCTGTGGCCGCAACGGTCCCTAGGGCCTGCGCGTGCAGGATTCCGGTCGAACCTAACGCGAGCGCCAGCCACCAAACCTTCATCGTTACTCCTACATCTTCAGAAAGTTTTCAATTATTTTGCGGCCATGGCTTGTCAGCACACTTTCGGGATGGAACTGAACGCCTTCAATCGGAAGCTGGCGATGCCGCAGCGCCATAATCGTATCGCCATTCTCGGTCTTTGCGGAGATCTCCAACTCTTTGGGCAGGTCTTTTTCAGCGACGATCAACGAGTGGTAACGGGTGCAGGTCATCGTGGAGGGAATGCCGGCGAAGATGGTCTTGCCATCGTGCGCGACCTCGCTGGTCTTGCCGTGCATCAGCTTTTCGGCGCGCACAACGTTGCCTCCGAACGCCGCGCCGATCGCCTGATGGCCCAGGCAGACGCCCAGTATCGGGACCCGCCGGCCGCCGGCTTTCTGGTCGTTGGCAAAGTGCTGCAGCAACGCGATGCTAATACCCGCTTCCTGTGGCGTGCAAGGTCCGGGCGAGATCAGGATGCGGTCCGGACGCAGCGCTGCAACCTCTTCCGGCGTTATCTCGTCGTTCCGCCGAATCGTCATCTCGGCCCCCATCTCCCCCATGTACTGCACGAGGTTATAAGTGAACGAGTCGTAATTGTCGAGAACAAAGATCATGATCCAAGTCTACGACGTAAGGGCCGGGGCCGTTGTCACCCGGCGAACTCTCGAGGCTACACCCCGCGGGCACGCTCGATCGCTCTGATAACCGCTGCGGCTTTATTGCCGCACTCGGCAAACTCCAGCTCCGGCACACTGTCTGCCACGATTCCCGCGCCGGCCTGCACGTGGCCCTGTTCGCCTTTCATGAACAGCGTGCGGATGGCGATGCAGCTATCCAGATTGCCGCTGAAGTCCGCATAGAAGATGCTGCCGCCGTAGACGCCTCGCCGAGCGGGCTCGAGCTCTTCAATAATCTCCATTGCGCGAATCTTGGGCGCGCCGCTGAGCGTTCCGGCGGGAAAGCACGCCTTGAAGGCGTC
>JAYVDT010000155.1:0-6248 GCA_043749265.1 Rhodanobacteraceae bacterium
AGGACGCGCTTGAGCTGTTCAAGCTTCTCACCGGCGGCGCTGAGTTTTCCTTCTGCGGTCAGGCGTTGGTAGTCCGCGAGGTCTTTTGCGGCCTCTGAAATCCGCGCGTTGCGATCTCCGTGTGGTGCCGGTTGGAGCGTGACTTCTGGTTGAGCGCCAGGCTGAGCGTCAGCCAGTGGCGCCTGAACGCCGCTGGTCGAAGAAGGTGCTCCATCAAAGAGACTATGCATCGCTGCCTCAAACGTTGGCCCGTAAGCGAGGCGGTCCTGAAGAGCCAAAACGACAAGACGTAACTCGGGCATCGGGCTTCGTTCCGCCTGTAGATAGATAGCTTCTGCGTATAGCAATGCATTTCCGGTCGGGATGACAAGAAGACTGCCGCGCCGCACATGGGAGCCTTGCTGGTTCCAAAGCGTCAATTGGCCGGAAAGCTCTGCATTCTGGTCGATGCGCGCTTCTACCTGCAGCGGTCCATCTACGAGGCGGGTCTTGGGGAAGTTATAGACGACCGCAGAGCCATAATGAGCACCGTCGCTGCGCCCGGCAATCCAGCCGATAAGGTTGTTGCGGTTCGAAGGAGTGAAGGGCAGGATGTTGACGTACTCCACGCCGGTCTCGCCGGGCAACTTCATCAGCACGAAGTTGGGAGCAACTGGTTGCGTGGTTCGCTGCGCCTGGTCGTCGACACTGCTTTCGGTTGCGAGAGTCCACAAATCTTCGCGGTTGTAGAACATCTCGGGATCGGTCATGTGATACAGGCCATAGACCTCAGCTTGCAGCTTCAGCAACTGCTCAGAGTAGCGCACATGCTTGTGCAGGGCCGGTGGCATCGCGGAGGCATCTTTGAAGAGAGTAGGAAACATGTTGCGGTACGAGGCGAGAATAGGGTCTTCCGAATCAAAGACGTAAAACGAGGTCGTTCCGTCGTAAGCGTCGATGACGATCTTTACGCTGTTTCGCGCGTAGTTGATGGTGTTGCCCTCGAACGTGTAGTGGCGCGAGTAGGGAGACGTGTCGGCGGTTGTGAAGGCATCGATGATCCAGGAGAGCCTGCCGTCGTCCCCGACGACGATGTAAGGGTCCGGATCGAGTGTGAGGAAGGGCGCAAGCGCCGTGGCGCGAGCAATAACGTTGCGCCGCATCAGCAAACGGCTATCTGGGCTAATGTCGTCGCTAAAAGGCAGCTTGGCTAGGTCGCCCCGGTCCAGTGCTATCAAGAGGCGACGCAACCTTCCGCCGAGCACAATGCCGCCGGTCCCTTCGTATGAGGTCAGACTGTTTGCCTGCCCCTGGGGGTAGTTGAATTCCTTCTGACCGGTCTTGACATAGACATCGCTGTTGGTGAGTTCTCCAAAGTAGATCTCCGGGCGAGTTACGTTCAGGCCGGGAACTGTGCTCTGGATGGGCATGTTGCCCAGCAGCAGCGTGGGCAGACCTTCTGACGTGAAGCCGTTGACCGGATTCATCGTGACGCCGTAGCCATGGGTGTAGATCAGCTTTTCGTTGATCCAGTTACGACTGCTTTCGGGAAGCTTTTCGATATTGAGTTCCCGAGCTGCGATCATGACCTGATGAACTGCGCCATTGAAGTCGTAGCGGTCAATATCTACATCCGGGAAATCGTAGTAGGTGCGGATCTCCTGGATCTGGCGTAGCGTGTCCTGCAGGGCGCGCCAGTCCCAGAGGCGAATGTTTTTGAGCGTGCCCTGGTTGTTTGCGGCATCCGCGGATTCGACGGTCGTCTGCGCCGGAAACTCCCGCTGGGTTATCCGGTCAAGACCAAACGCCTTGCGGGTGAACTCAATGTTGTAGCCAATGTAGGGCTGCTCGCGTACCAGCTCGTTCGGCTTGACGATAAAGCTGTTGACGTACCAGCCAAAGACCTGCAGAAGCAAAAAACAGAGAACCGCCGGAAGAATCGACCACACGAGCTGACGCCTGCCAGCACCCGTGAACGCATTTACCGCAGCTATGCCTGCACCCAGGACGAGTGCCGCGGATACGATCAGCATGCCCTTCAGGAAGACGTGAGCGTCAATATAGGTGGCACCAGACAAGACGGTGTGTTCCCCGAAGATTTGCTCAAAACGACTGATATAGACCTGCACCGCCAGCACGAGCAGGAAGAACGAAGCGGTGAACGAGATGCCTCGCCAGGACGGCGTTAGGCGCAGATCGCGCTGGCCGTCCAGTGCCCGACTGCCGCTTGCGATGAACAGGAAAAAGACCGCAAAACCCAGGGAGAGGAATGCGATGGTCGCAAGCCAGTCCCCGACAAGGGACCAGAAGGGAAGGCTGAAGAGGTAAAAGTTTAACGGCCTGCCGAGGATCGGATCGAGGGTTCCGCTGGTAGGGGCTGGGGCGTACCAGTACCGCGCGAGCGTTGGCCATTCCGCCGCGATACGCAAGCCGCTGACGAATGCGACCACGCCCGAAACGCCAAAGCCCAACCAGCGCAGGAGCGGTCCCACGGGGATCGTCACAGGCTGACGATTGAAGACGACCTCGCGGGTCTCAGGCAGATCGTATCGATGAACCTGTTTCAAAGCCAGAAAGATTCCGTAAAGGATGAGGAACGTAGCCGCGGCGACTCCCGCGAAGACTCCCCACTTTAGCGCGAGCGTCTTCCAGAAAATCTCGCTGAAGTTAAGTGACGCAAACCAGAGGCTGTCCACGTAGTACGACAGAAGTGTGCCACTGAATAAAACTAGAAGTATTAGCGGAATAGCAAAGAGAAGAAGGCGCGGGCGGCGACGTGAAGAACTCGGCCAGTCAATAGAATCGGGCATTTTTCTCTCCCATGTCATTCAACGCGATCTTGAATAGGCAAGTGGTTCAAACTTCCCCAGTGTACAGCCCGGAGGATCCATAAATTGGACAGCGAGGGACGGCACAATGACGAGATCACCAGGACTGGCCCTGACGTTCGCCCGCACTGCTGTTCACTACATCGCATTGAAGGTCACTCCCTGAGCGAGTGGAAGCTCGGTTCCGTAGTTCACGGTGTTCGTGGCTCGGCGCATGTATTGCTTCCATGCGTCAGATCCCGATTCACGACCACCACCGGTCTCCTTTTCACCCCCAAAAGCGCCGCCAATCTCTGCACCTGAGGTGCCGATATTGACGTTCGCGATTCCGCAGTCGGAGCCCGTCGCGGAAAGGAAGCGTTCCGCTTCGCGTAGGTTCAGGGTAAAGATGGACGAAGAAAGCCCCTGCGGAACATCGTTCTGGAGTTGGATCGCTTCATCCAGATCGCGATATTTCAGCACATAAAGAATAGGCGCGAAGGTCTCGCGCTTGACCACTTCTATCTGTGCAGTGATCTCGACAAGCGCAGGCCGTACATAAAATGCTTCGTTTGCGGCCTCATCAATAAGGATACGTTCGCCGCCAGTTACCGTACCGCCATGGTGCTTCGCCTGTTGAAGGGCACTCTGCATGGCGGCAAAAGAATCCGCATCGATAAGCGGACCGACGAGCGTGCCGGTCTCGCGTGGATCCCCAATGACAACTGACAGGTAGACTTTCTTCAGGCGCCCTACAAGATCATCGTGGATGGATTCATGAACGATCAAGCGACGCAAGGAAGTGCACCGTTGACCAGCCGTACCCATGGCGGAGAACGCTACCGCGCGCAGGGTCAGATCGAGATCGGCACTGGGGCAAACGATCGCCGCGTTATTGCCTCCAAGCTCCAGGATCGCGCGTCCGTAACGTGCCGCAAGCCGCGGTGCTACCGCGCGTCCCATTGCATTTGAACCGGTGGCAGAGACGAGTGGCACATGCGGGCAATCGACCAGTAGCTCACCCATCTGTGCGTCGCCGATCAAAACCGAGCAGAGTGCAGGCGGCACGTCACCGTACTGAGATGCCGCTTTGTCAAAGAGAGCCTGTACCGCAAGTGCAGTCAGCGGCGTCTTCTCCGATGGCTTCCACACCACGGAGTTACCGCAGATCAGCGCAAGTGCAGCATTCCACGACCAGACGGCTACGGGAAAGTTAAACGCAGAGATGATACCGACGACGCCCAGGGGGTGCCACGTCTCCATCATGCGGTGCGCCGGTCGCTCCGAAGCGATCGTTAGTCCCGTCAGCTGGCGCGAAAGGCCCGCTGCGAAGACGCAGATGTCGATCATCTCCTGCACCTCGCCGACGCCTTCGGATAGGAGCTTTCCCGTCTCGATGGTGACGAGCTTTCCCAGGGCCAGCTTATTTTCGCGGAGTTCTTCCCCGAGCAAGCGAACCAGCTCGCCGCGTTTGGGCGCAGGCACTGTGCGCCAGGTCAAAAACGCTGCATACGCGGCTGCAAGTACTGCGTTGGCTGCGGCTGGGTCCGTCGGTTGAATGTGCGCGATCGTCTGGCCGGTAATTGGTGTTCGGGTCGTCAGTGGACCACCCGTGTACTTCGCCACCGGCACGCCAAGGTCTAAGAGGAGTTGATGTACCTCTTCTTCAATCAAATTCTCGTTGGTCGTCATACCCTGCATTTCCTTCCGATCCATTTCTTTTCGATTCACGTGCGCATCGTTGGCGGAGTTCTGGCGCGTCATCCAGCGTTGGCTGTCATCTTGAAGATTGCCTGCGCATTGGAGCTGTCGAAGCTCAGATCAAGACCAGTCTTTCCGTCCTCAGGCGGAAGCGGTAATCGGGTGATGAACTCGTAGAAAGATCCCGGAACTTCTTTCTCGATCAGCTTGCCTTCCTTATCGCGAAAGTAGCGCTGCACAGGAGCCGCAAGGAAAGCAGTCTGGCGCACTCGTCCCGTCTTCGAGGTTTCGACCGTGGCTTTCATCGCACGCCCCAATGCCTTCTGGTTGGCAGCAAGTTCGTCCACATCCGGAACCCTGTCGGTCGCATGATTGAACGCGTTGCCCTCGGTCGCGATCCATGCCATCTCTGGCGACTCGGCAAGCAAAATCTCATAGTCGGTGATGGCCGCTTCCTTATGCTGGCGGCTGAAGACATGCACCAGAACAGGCAGCAACTGCAATGCTTTGTCGATAGAGAGGGATCGGCCTTGCTCAAGTTCCGCAAGGAGCGCCTTCGCTTCCGAGGTAAGTGGATCGCGAGACGTTGACATCACGCGCGCGACTGTCGCTTGAAACTCTGCTGAGAATCTATCCGGATGAAGTTCACTGATAAAGAACTGTGCCAGCCCTTCCGGATATTCAGCCTGAGCATAGGACCGGCCTGTCATCTTAAGCCGCTCCAGTGGATAGACCCCGTTCAGTGAGTATCCAAGCGGACGCAGAATACGCGTGATCGACTCTTCGCCGGCAGGCAGCGCACCCATGTCGCTCATCGCAACCGTGCGCACCGCGCCATGATCGTGCATTACCTTGCGTCCATCGCGCAGACAGTCTTCCGCATAGCTCCTTGCGTCGGGCACGCGGCTCAGCAGGTCTTCAAAGAGCATCATGTTGAGCGCCTGCGCAATGCCTGCACGAGAGATATGGGCACCGCTCTCCTGCAGCAAGCCCTGAGGTACGTTGAGAACCTTGAACAGCCGGTCCGCACGTTCGGCACCGATAGCTAGGTTGAGCGTTTTTTGCAATGAAGCTTCAGTAGTGGTCATCTTGTCTCCTTCTTCAGAATCGGCTTCAACTTCTTTTACCCGCGGCTTACGAGTGCAATGCATTCTTCCAGAATGTCCAGCGCAACATCCGTCTCATCCTGCGTAACGACCAGGGGAGGACAAAGTCGAATCGTGTTTTCACCGCATCCCAGCAGCATCAATCCCCGCTCAAAAGCCAGATCGACGATCCGCTCTCGCATCAAGCTCCCCGGCTTGCGGGATTGTTTATCCTCAACGATCTCGACGCCAATCATCAGACCTCGGCCCCGCACGTCGCCAACGATCTCATGCTGTCTTACCCATGTATGCAGCCGCGCAAGCGCAGCAGCGCCGACTGTTGCGGCATTGGCCATCGCCTCGCGTTCGATAATCTCCATCGTCGCCAATGCGGCAGCGAGGCAAAGAGGGTTTCCGCTGAATGTGCTGCCGTGCGAACCCGGCACCCAGTCCATGATCTCTGCCTTCGTCATGCAAACTCCAAATGGCATTCCCGATGCAATTCCCTTGGCCGAGCAGACGATGTCGGGCTGCACTCCAGAGTGCTCGATCGCCCACCACTTGCCGGTCCGGCCAGCACCTGACTGAATCTCGTCGACCACCATAAGAATGCCGTGCCGATCACAGATTCTGCGGATCTCCTCCAGAAAGTTATCGGGGGCCACAATGTACCCAC
>JAYVDT010000156.1:0-6242 GCA_043749265.1 Rhodanobacteraceae bacterium
ACCACCGCCCTCTTCCTCGTCCCGGCCGTCGCCTGGATGCTCTTCGCCTCCGTCGGCTACCGGTTCCGCCTCTTCCTGCGCGTCGGCCTCCCCGCAGCGATGCTCGCTCTAACCCTCTGGCTCTTTTACTTCCTCGTCCTCATCCGCCCGCACTTTCTTCTGGACTACCGCTACCTCTTCAGCGCCAACGCCTACACCGGCATCACGCGCGAAAATTTCGTCGAAGTCCTCATCGGCACAGTAAAGGACGGCATGTGGATGGGGTCCGTCCTCTATCCACTCGCGCTCGCCGCCTTCTTCTTCGCCTGCCTCCGCCTCCCCCGCCTCCGCGACTACCCCCTCATCCCCACCCTGATCCTCTGGGCCGGCGGTTACACGGCTTTTCTCGCATATCACAACAATCTCCAGCCTCGTTACTACCTCGTCGTCGCGGTGCCCCTCACCCTGCTCGTCCCGATCGTGCTGGAAACCCTCATCATCTTGCAGACGCGCCGCTCGTCCTTACAGACATTCGCCGTCCTTGCCAGCGCAGTCGCAATTCTCGCCATCGCCATCCCTGACACACGCGAAACCCTCCACTTCGTCCGCCACCCCGAGTACACCCTCGTCCAGGCCGCAAAGCAGGTCCACGACTATATCGAACAGGACCTTAAGCAGGACCCCACCCACAATCCGCTCGTGCTCTCCATCTCCGGCTCCGATCTCTCCCTCATGACAGGCATCCACAGCATCTGCGACGACTTTGGCACCCTTGAGCTTCCCGACCGCGTCAAGCAGTACCGCCCCGGCTGGTACGCCGCCTGGAACCAGATCGACGACGACAAGATGGACGCCCTCACCCCGCTCTTCCACATCGAGCGCGTCGCCGCCTTCCCAGCCATGGACGACCCCGACCGCAACCTCCTCATCCTCTATCGCCTCGATCCCACCATCGTGACCCCAGCCCGTCCCCGCCGCCGCAAGCCCACCCCCAAGCCCCTCCGTACCAGGGAGGGCCAACAACCCAGCGTTATTCAACTCCAGCATTGATCGCAGGGAGACCGCAGAATTTGATCTGAGCCTAGACTCCAGCCGTCGGCGATTCAACCCGGCTTTGCTCACGAGCCACAAAGAAGCTGCGGATACGCCGACGCGCCGGCTCCTCAACAAATCGGAAGATGAGATAGGAAACCAGAAGCAGCAGGAGAACGACCGAGGCCATCCGCAGTGTCTGCGATCCCGTGCCCAGCCGGTCAGCCACCTTGATAATGAACTCCTTGACCGCAAGCTGGAACAAGTAAACCGAATAGCTGATCCCTCCCGCAAGCAGCATAAACGGCGTGGAAAGAAAGGCGGACAGCTTGGTTTTTTCGGCTGCCAAGCCATAAATCAACGCGCACAAGGGAAGTATTGCCAGCGAAGACCACCGACTGGCCGGTGTGGTGAGCAGCGCAATGCTAAGGACCATCGAAACATACGTCCAGCCGCCATATCCGGGCAGAAGCTTCGCCGAAGCAGAGGAACGCGCCGCAAGCTGTAAAAGGAACAGGTTACCCATGCAGACGCCCGCAAAAAACTCTCCTGAATGTATGATCGGCAACGGTATCCATTGGAAGACTCCCGTCGGGGCATACCCCAGAATTCGCGCACCGGAATTGAGCACTACACAAATCGTGAGCATCAGTACAAGCAACAGCCCCAACGTCCTCGGGGAGCGGCGTTCCACCGAAGTCTGGAACCACGGAAACACCAGGTAGAAGAAGGCTTCGACTGAAAGCGACCAGCAGACGAAATTCCCCGCCCCCGCCAGCCCAGGGTCAAATGGGTTCCAGGCCTGTACCATAAAAATGGTCGCCAGCGAACTTCCAATGCTGGGGATGCTTAGACTGACCAGCGAGAATACAACCAGCGATAATGCATACGCTGGCCAGATCCGCGCAAAGCGCGCCTCCCAGAATCGCCGGTGGTCACCGCGATCCTCAATCTGCCCCTCATAGGTATAAGCCAGGATGAAGCCGGAGAGAATGAAAAACATCGGAACCGCAAAGTAGCCCTTGGCAAAGAAGCGTCCGGGCAGCGCGTGACCATGGTCCAGAAGTAAGGTAGACAGGCGCGAGTGGTAGAACAGCACATACAGCGCAGCGAGAATGCGAATGCCGGTGAGAGCCTTCAGAGATCGCCGATGCGCCGTAAGGTCGGCCGACCCTGCTTCAGATAGAACCTTATTCTGCAATGTCAGACCTCTGCCAAGGGTATCATTCCGACCCAACGGCCGGCGCTTCCCAGCGGCATCCTCGCAACTCTCATAATCGTTGACGCCCGTCCCTGACTTGGGTATTCTGGAGACTCGCGTAGTCTCGCGTCAGTACTCTCGTGTCTTTTCCTGCCTGCAGATCGGCTGAAAGCCACAAGTTCCCTCCGAGACTCTCGTGGGCAGCTCCGTCCGTCTCCGCTCCACCGAGGCAGGCCAGGCCCTCCCACCCAGGCCGACAGACCTGGAGCCAAACGCCTCTGTCCCAGGCAGTCACTTAGCCAGGCACCCCTTATCCGCGCAGACGGCACCTCGCGTCTGTATCCACCTTTTGCCGCTTTCATCTATCTTCGTGCCCCATGCTGTGCCTCTTCAAAAGGTCTACCGAAGACAGCAGAACCAAGGAGTACTTCGCTCTATGAGCAACATTGGAACCTCTCACGGCACTACCATCCCCTCCGGGAAAGATATTCAGCGCAAGTGGTTCGTCATCGACGCCACGGGCAAGACGCTCGGCCGCCTCTCCACCGTCGCCGCCAGCGTACTCGCGGGCAAGCTCAACCCGCTTTACACCCCCTACATCGACATGGGCGATCACATTATCGTGATCAATGCCGAAAAGATCGTTCTCACTGGTATGAAGAGCGACCAGAAGCTGTATCGCCGTTACACCGGCTTCCCCGGCGGTCTGCGTGAAGAAAGCTTCATCAAGCTGCTCGCCCGTCGTCCTGAAGCGATCGTCGAGCAGTCGATCAAGGGCATGTTGCCCAAGTCCAAGCTCGGCCGCCAGATGGCCACCAAGCTCAAAGTTTACAAGGGTGCACAGCATCCGCACTTCGCCCAGCAGCCGCAGCCGTTGGAGTTCCACGCATCCAATGCCGCCAAGAAGCCCGGCGTTCCCAAGCCCGGCCAGCCCACCCACCAGGCTCACCTGGAAGGTTAGTTCCGGCTTGCAGCTTTTGTTCCGGGGTATATCAGGGCGTCTGCCTTGGCACTCTTCGGAACCACGAATTCGGGCTTTAGCCCCTGGGGTATTCTTTCTTACCCTGGCCACCAAGTTCTAAGGAGCACCATGGCAGACCTTATTCAGTACTATGGAACCGGCCGACGCAAGTCCTCCATCGCCCGCGTTTTCCTGCGTCCCGGCAGCGGCAACTTCACCGTAAACAAGAAAGACGTTGACGTTTACTTCGTCACCGCTCAGCAGCGCGCAGCCGCCAAGCGGTCGCTCGGCATCGCCGACATCGGCGAGACCTTCGACGTCATGACCACCGTCCGCGGTGGCGGCGTCATGGGCCAGGCTGACGCGGTCAAGCTCGGCATCGCACGCGCCCTCATGGAATTCAACCCCGAACTACGCAAGGCGCTCAAGGCCGAAGGCCTCGTAACCCGCGACTCGCGCGGCAAGGAACGCAAGAAGTACGGACAGAAGGGCGCACGCGCTCGCTTCCAGTTCTCCAAGCGCTAGTCCGCTGCATGATTCGGGTGGCCCGGGTCTCGACTCCGAGACCTGGGCTGTCCAGGTTTATCGCTTCACCCTCCGCCTAACCGCAGAGGCCAGGACTTAAATCTCCCTCACGGTCTAGCCCCAAAGGGGCCAAGAGGGATAAATCCAGACTCCCCATACCTAGGGCGTCTATAAACAGGAGCCTCCGATGGCAAACATCACGATGAAGGAACTGCTCGAAGCCGGCGTACACTTCGGCCACCAGACCAAGCGTTGGAATCCCAAGATGAAGGAATACATCTTCGGCGAGCGCAACGGCATTTACATCATCGATCTCCAGAAGACCCTCAAGATGTTCAAAGAGGCTTCCAAGTTCGTTACTGATCTGACCTCCACCGGCAAGCTCATCCTCTTCGTCGGCACCAAGCGCCAGGCCCAGGATGCTATCGCTGAAGAAGCGACCCGCGCCGGCATGCCCTATATCAACAGCCGTTGGCTCGGTGGGTTGCTCACAAACTGGGTCACCGTGCAGAAGTCCGTCAAACGTCTCGCGGAACTCGACGACATGTCGACCGACGGCCGTTACGAGCTCTTGACCAAGAAGGAAGTCATCAAGCTTGAGCGCGAGCGCAAGCACCTCTCGACCAACCTGTCGGGAATCAAGGCCATGAAGCGCCTGCCGGATGCACTCTTCATCGTCGACTCGAACAACGAGGCCATCGCCGTTGCCGAGGCCCGCAAGCTCGGCATCCCGGTCGTCGCCGTCGTCGACACCAACTGCGACCCGACCGTCGTTGATTATGTCATTCCCGGCAACGACGACGCACTGCGCGCCATCCGCCTCTTCACCATGAAGATGGCTGACTCGGCTGCCGAAGGCGTCCAGATGGTCTCCGAGCGCGCCTTCGCGACCGAAGCCTCCGATGTCCGCGAGATGCAGGTCGACTCCCACATGATCGGCGAGGAAGGCGAAGACGCCGCCTCCGCACCGATGCAGGAGTCGAACAATACTGCCGAAGCCTCCGTTGAAGATGCCGAGGCCGACAACAACATCGATCTCGAAGCAGCACTTGGCGGCGGTATCAAGAAAGCCCCCGCGGCTGCAACCGAGCCGGAACCCGAAGCAGAGGTTGCTCCGGCCGAAGCCAGCGCCTAAGCGACACGAACCTCATCGAGAGAGCGTGGCGCCGGCATAAAAAACCGCACCACGCTCTTGCTGTATCTAAAACAAAACGAAGCGTAGGTTCACACCAGAACCCGCCGTGAAACAAAACCAGCTGCTAACAAAACCAGCCGCTAACAAGAAAAGGATCCGCAATCATGTCCACCGAAACTCCCGTAAAGATCGACGCAAAACTGGTCAAGGAACTCCGTGAGAAGTCCGGCGCGCCCATGGGCGACTGCCTCAAGGCTCTGCAGGAAGCCAAGGGCGATATGGAAGACGCATTCGTCGTCCTGCGCAAGCGAGGCATGGCGTCCGCGGCCAAGAAGGCTTCGCGCACCACCAACGAGGGCGCAGTCGGCACCTACATCCACGCCGGAGGCAAGATCGGCGTGCTCATCGAGCTCAACTGCGAATCCGACTTCGTAGCCCGCACCGAAGACTTCCAGGAGCTTCTCCGCGACATCGCCATGCACATCGCCGCGACTGATCCGCGTTTCGTCGGCCGCGAAGAAGTCGCCCAGGCCGATCTCGACCGTGAGAAGGAAGTCTTCCTCGCCCAGCCTGCAATGAAGGGCAAGCCCGAGGCCGTCATCGGCAAGATCCTCGAAGGCAAAATGGCCAAATTCTACGAAGAGGTCTGCCTCCTCGATCAACCGTTCATCAAGGAAGCCAGCCAGACGATCCAGCAGCTCATCGCCAGCAAGATCGCCAAGCTCGGCGAAAACATCTCGGTCCGCCGCTTCGCCCGCTTCAAGGTAGGCGCCGCCGACTGGACCGTAGCCCAAACCCAGCCGGCCGCTGCAGACGAAGCGCAGGCATAGTCGGGATAGTTACGACCATGGCCCGCCAACACAGTTGGCGGGCCATTCTTTTTTGCAATCTCGTTGTAAATGATTCAGATATAGCTAAGAGAATGTCCATCACTAGGCGCTCGCCAGTTCCACCCCGCCCTGAAATCCGCATTCTCGTTCCAGCGTTATCGGATGACCATCCGCAACCCCTCACCCCTGATGACAAAAAACCGCCTCCAGGAGTATCGTTCTCCCGAGGAAAAAACTCCATGAACAGAAAATCTATTCTGACCGTCGCCCTCTTCCTGACCGTCTCCGCTACCAGCGCCTTTGCTGAAGACTGGAAGGGAACCATCTCCGACGCCATGTGCGCCGGCAAGCACGTCAATGCCACCCAGGAAGACATGGCGTGCGCCAAGAAATGCGTCAAGGGCGGCTCTCCCGCAGTGCTCGTTGTCGGCGAAAAGGTCTACAAGATCGACAATCAGGACTCCGTCAAAGATCACATCGGCCACAAGGTGAACGTCTCCGGCACCATGACCGGCGACACCATTCATATCGATAAAGTAACCATGTAATAACCCGGCCAATCACCCGAACACCTCAGCC